>JAJTCI010000184.1 GCA_021323155.1 Chitinophagaceae bacterium
GTTAAGGCAGACCGTATCCATACTGTACAACAGTTACTGAAAGCATACACATTGTTCGATAAGGATGTTGAGTACGTGGTAATGGATGGCGCGGTCAAGATCGTTGATGAACAGACCGGTCGTATATTGGATGGGCGCCGTTATTCAGACGGGTTGCACCAGGCGATAGAAGCAAAAGAGAACGTAAAGATCGAGGCGGCCACACAGACCTATGCAACAGTGACGCTGCAGAACTATTTCCGTATGTACCACAAGCTTGCCGGCATGACTGGTACGGCGGAAACAGAGGCGGCAGAATTCTGGAGCATTTACAAACTGGATGTGGTGACGATCCCAACGAATATCCCCGCGATACGGAAAGACCACGAAGACCTTGTTTATAAGACCAAGCGTGAAAAATATAAGTCAGTAATCGACGAGATCGAGAACCTGCGCAACGCTGGCAGGCCCTGCCTGGTGGGAACGACCTCGGTTGAAATAAGTGAATTGCTCAGCCGTATGCTGCGCCAGAAACAGATCCCGCACAATGTACTCAACGCGAAACAGCACCAGCGCGAGGCGCAGGTAGTTGCTGAAGCGGGTCTCCCGGGTGCCGTAACCATTGCCACCAACATGGCCGGTCGTGGTACGGACATTAAGCTTGGGCCCGGTGTTAAAGAGGCCGGTGGTCTTGCGATCATCGGTACCGAAAGGCATGAAAGCCGTCGTGTTGACAGGCAGCTTCGCGGCCGTGCGGGTCGCCAGGGTGACCCGGGTTCTACCCAGTTCTTCGTGTCACTGGAAGACGACCTGATGCGTATGTTCGGTTCGCAGCGAATCGCGAAAGTGATGGACTTTGCCGGTTACAAGGAAGGTGAAGTGATCCAGCATAGCATGATCACTAAATCGATTGAACGTGCCCAGCGGAAGGTGGAAGAAAACAACTTCGGTATCCGTAAGCGATTGCTGGAGTACGATGATGTGATGAACAAGCAGCGTACGGTGATCTATGGCAGAAGAAGTCACGCGTTGTTCGGCGAAAGGCTGGCATTGGATCTTGATTCCGCATTCTACGATGTGGCTGAAGCGATCGTCAACGCAACCAAAGAACAGAATGATTACGAGGGCTTCCGTTTCGATGCGATCATGAATTTTGGTTTGGAGACATCTATTACCGCGGACGAATTCTCGAAACAAAATGAACCGCAACTTTCTGAAAGGTTGTACCTGGAAGCATCAGAGAATTACCAGCGCAGGAAGAAAGAGATCGGCATCCAGGCGGTACCGGTATTCAAGAATATTCGCGTTGCGCAAGGCAACCATATAGAGAATGTGATCGTGCCGTTCACTGACGGAAAGAAAGGATTGCAGGCGCTGGCCAACCTGAATAAGACGTTGGAGAGCAATGGCGCGGAACTGGTGAATTCGCTGGAGCGTTCCGTAACACTTGGATTGATAGATGACGCGTGGAAGGAACACCTGCGTTCAATGGATGATCTCAAGCAGAGTGTGCAGACGGCGACTTACGAGCAGAAAGACCCGCTGGTTATTTATAAAGTAGAAGCGTTCAATCTATTCAGCCAGATGAATGGCGAAGTGAATAAGAGCATCGTGTCTTTCCTATGTCATTCAAACATCGCGGTAGAGCAGGAAGGCCCGGTGAGAGAAGGGCGGGCAGAGAAAACAGACATGAGCCGGTTGAGAGCGAACAAAGAAGAGATCGATGCAAGAGGGGATGATTACGCCGCCAATGAAAACGATTATTTCGATCCCAGCCCGGTAAAAAACGAACCGATCAAGGTAGGACCGAAAGTGGGAAGGAATGATCCTTGTCCTTGTGGAAGTGGGAAAAAATTCAAGAATTGTCATGGCCGGGATGCATAATCCTGTTTAATAGATAAATTTCGATCAGAGCTACCTGCCAGGTGGCTCTTTTCATTGGAAAAATTGTTACTTTGATAATCATTTTTAGAACATGAATGCAGTTGCAGATAATACGGTGCCTGATTTCAGGATATCCCCGCGGATCGACCAGGTGGGCGTAGAGGAAAGGGCCGCGAAATTCACCAAACGGAGTATAAAAAAAGAAACCAAGCTGGAAGGCCTGAAGCTGGTGCTGAATATGATCGACCTTACTACGCTAGAAGGAAAAGATTCCGAAGGCAAGGTGAAGCAGATGTGTTACAAAGCCCGGCACCTCCACGATGCATATCCGGGTTTGCCTACGGTAGCCGCGGTTTGTGTTTATCCATCCATGGTAGCGACTGCAAAAAAGGCGGTGGGTGATTCCGGTGTGAAAGTAGCTTCTGTTTCCACTGCTTTCCCAAGCGGACAGGCGCCCATGAGTGTGAAGATCGATGATACGCGCTTCGCAGTGGAGCAGGGCGCGGATGAAGTGGATATGGTGATATCGCGAGGTAAATTCCTGGAAGGCGATTACAACTTCGTTTTTGATGAGATCGCTGCCATTAAAGAGGCCTGCGGTAAAGCAAGGCTGAAAGTAATATTGGAGACTGGCGAACTGGTGACCTTTGATAAAGTACGGAAAGCAAGCGATATCGCTATGTACGCGGGTGCTGATTTCATAAAAACATCTACCGGTAAAGTACAGCCTGCTGCCACGATGCCAGTGACGCTGGTGATGCTGGAAGCGATCCGTGATTTCTACTATAAAACCGGTAAAATGATCGGTATGAAACCCGCAGGCGGCATTTCCAAGTCCAAGCTGGCCTTGCATTACCTGGTGATGCTGCATGAAACACTGGGCGCAGACTGGATGACGAACGAGTGGTTTCGTTTCGGCGCCAGCAGCCTGGCCAATGATGTGTTGATGCAACTGCTGAAAGAAAAGAGTGGCGTGTACCAGAGCGCGGATTATTTTTCTGTTGATTAGGAACGAAGGACACAAAAAGAATTTATGAGCAAATCAAATAAAACGGTTCCGAAGTTGAAGTTCAATGAAGGTTGGTCGTATGCACCCGCACCAGAGAGTGCGAGTCATGTGAAGCTCCAGGACCGCTATGATCTTTTCATCGGTGGGAAATTCGTTAAACCGACATCGGGAAAATATTTCGATACCATCAACCCGGCCAACGAGGAAAAGATCGCGCAGGTGGCGGAGGCCAATAGTGCGGATGTTGATAAAGCAGTGAAGGCTGCAAGGACCGCTTACGACAAGACGTGGAAGAAGATTCCTGCGAAAGAACGTGGCAAATACATCTATCGCATCGCGCGGATGATACAGGAACGTGCAAGAGAACTCGCGGTGATCGAGAGCATGGATGGCGGTAAGCCGATCAAGGAATCAAGGGACGTGGACATCCCGCTGGTGGCGAATCATTTCTTTTACTATGCGGGCTGGGCTGATAAGTTGCAATACGCTTTCCCAAATAAGATACCGCGCCCGCTTGGCGTAGCCGGCCAGATCATCCCCTGGAACTTTCCATTGCTGATGGCTGCCTGGAAGATCGCGCCGGCGCTGGCTTGTGGTAATACGGTGGTATTGAAACCGGCGGAGACGACACCGCTAACCGCGTTGAAACTCGCGGAGATCATCCAGGAAAGCGGGCTGCCGGATGGCGTGGTGAATATCATCACCGGTTTCGGTGAAACGGGTGCAGCGCTTGTAAATCACCCGGGCATTGATAAGATCGCCTTTACCGGTTCCACAGACGTAGGAAAGATCATCCAGAAAGCCGTTGCGGGGACCAATAAGAAAGTAACCCTGGAACTAGGTGGAAAGGCTGCCAATATCATATTTGACGGTGCGCCGATCGACCAGGCCGTAGAAGGTATTATCAATGGCATCTATTTCAACCAGGGACACGTTTGCTGTGCGGGCTCGCGTTTGTTTGTACAGGAAAGTGTGTACGAGGAAGTGCTTCAAAAACTTAAGGACCGGATCGAAACACTGATCGTAGGCGATCCGCTTGATAAGAATACGGATGTCGGGGCGATCAATTCACGGGCGCAACTAGACACCATCAACAAATACCTGCAGCTGGGACAAGACGAGGGATCTGAAATGTTCCAGGGCTCCTGCGGACTACCTGGTAAAGGCTTTTTCTGTAAACCCACCATTTTCACGAACGTGGCGCAAAGCAGCCGCATCGCACAGGAGGAAATATTCGGGCCAGTACTTACCATACAGACGTTCAGGACAGATGATGAGGTGATCGAAAAAGCGAACAACACACCCTATGGACTGAGCGCAGGTGTCTGGACCGACAAGGGTTCAAAGATCTTCAACCTTACTACAAAAATGCGCGCCGGCGTTGTTTGGGCGAACACGTATAATAAGTTCGATCCGACGGCACCGTTCGGCGGGTATAAAGAGAGTGGGTATGGAAGAGAAGGCGGACTGCATGGGTTAGGCGCCTACCTGAAGTTATAGTGCCCGGGTGAGCCGGTGATTTAAAAATGATCAATGAATTATTATGGCAACATCAACGATAAAGAAGAAGGCGACAGCGAAAGCACCAAAGGCGGTGAAAACTAATGACACGCAGGGCAACGGCTCGGAAGGTCAACGCCTGGAGGTGCTGAAGACCTACAAACTGTATATCGGCGGACAGTTCCCCAGGACGGAATCAGGCAGGTATTATATAGCGAAAAATAAAAAAGGCGAACAGCTGGCGAATGTATGCCTGAGCTCCCGCAAGGATTTCCGTGATGCAGTGGTTGCGGCAAGGGGTGCGCAAAAGGGCTGGGCTGGGAAAGCCGCCAATAACCGTGGCCAGATATTATACCGGATCGCAGAAATGCTGGAAGGCAGACGCGCGCAATTCGTTGACGAACTAATTAAGCAGGACAGCACAAAGACACAAGCTGATGCCGAAGTGAACCTGTCGATCGACAGGCTGATCTATTATGCCGGCTGGTGTGATAAGTACCAGCAAATATTTTCATCGGTGAACCCGGTAGCCAGTTCTCACTTCAATTTTTCTGTGCCGGAACCTACAGGGGTGGTGGCGCTGATCGCTCCGCAGGAAAGCCCTTTACTGGGCCTGGTCTCAGTGATCGCGCCGGTGATCGCGGGTGGTAACGTTGCCATCGTTTTGGCATCGGAGACGAGGCCACTATGTGCGATCACTTTTGCCGAAGTGATCAACTCTTCCGATGTACCCGGTGGGGTGGTAAATATTCTTACCGGCAAACCGTCAGAGCTGGCGACTCAATTCGCCTCGCATATGGACGTGAACGCCATGGTCTTTTGCGAGGATGATGAACTGGTGCAGAA
>JAJTCI010000185.1 GCA_021323155.1 Chitinophagaceae bacterium
AAAGATATTTGTTTCCCTTGTAAACGTCGTATTGAAAATAGTGCGGTCCTGCCGGACCCAGCTTGCGCGAATAGGTGATATGGTATTCATCGATCACCCATTCCCGCTGCTTTTCCGCGGTGACCAGGCCAGGCAAAGAACAAGCTGTCGCCCATGTAATGCACAATATCGATACTAATATTTTCATGGCCGAGTCAACAACCAGGTTATGGAGTGCAATTAAAGATCGACATAAACGGCGTGAATTTGGTCTCCCGGATCGACGAAAATCCTGCCTTCGTGAACGCGTCTTTCCAGGTGGCGCTCGAAAAAAAATGGGTGAACCCAACGGTGAAAGCAAGGAAATTCGGGAAATCGCGCAGGTGCTCCACCATGATCACTTTACCACCGGGCCTGCATACCCGGTGACATTCCTTTAAGAACAGGATCTTCTCTTCGTGTGACCTGATCTCGTGCACCGCGGAGAGCAGGAAGATGATATCAGCTGACTGATCTTCTAACGGGATAGCGTTTGATTTTATCTCTTCCGTACCGGGATAGAACATACTCACTTTGCGCGCGCGTTTGATCGCCGGCTCCGTGTGCCGTTTGGCGTCATAAAAATCGAACACACGCAGTTCCGCTCCCGGGAAGTTGTGATGAATAATGAAACTGGTCTCGTCAAACCCCGCGTTTATATTGACGATCTGCTGCGGGTTTTCGTTCGGCCGCACCACTTTCTTCAGCCAGTCAAATGAATAGAACCCGGAGAGATCATACACGTAGGCCGATACGATCAAAGGCATCACCAGCCCGTATATAAATGCGGCGATCACGATCCAGAACACCGTATCCGGCCATACGATAAACCGGCGACTCAGGAACAACGCTGCCAGCGCGATCAATCCAAACACGTAAAAGTGGCGGTTAAAGCTCAGGATATTCAATACGCCCTGGAAAGGCCTTCGTTTTATTTCCATTTTTCGATCCTTCCTTTTTTCCAGTAATAGGGAATGTTGCGGATGACGAAAGCGTTTGCCAGGCGCGCATCCTGCAATTGCAGGCTGTCAATAAATGAAAACCTTTGTTCCATCACTTCCACCGGCTCCGGCTTCCAGTTTTCTCTTACACCCTCTATGATCAACACTTCTTTTTTCTCCCCGTTGTAAGTAAAGGTGAAGGGTAACGGACCCGCGAACCGTCGTGCTTCTTTCCAATCGGCGAAGGGCGAGCCGGCCGGCAACGCAATGTCATCGCTTTGCGTATTGCTGATCCGGGCTTTGAAACCCGACTTAACTGAACTGACCCCGGTAAACCCGTCGCCGCTGGTCTGCGTAATATCCGTTGTAGTGTAATTATAGTGCGTGAAGATGTTGCCGAAGAATTCCATTTTCTTTTTATCCGTCTCGGACTTCAGGATATACAAACCCCGCAACGATTTACCGGCAAGGGTGGTATACCGAACGAATACCCGGTAGCCGATCAGGAAGAAGTCGTTACCGAATATCGAAGGGAAGCCTTTTGGACGGAGTCCTTTTGTCTGCACCATCGCCACAGCGATAAATGCCCACTTGTCCTGGAAGGTATCCGCCTCAAGGCATTCGGGGATAAGGTGCTGTACCTGCTCCTTCGGCACGGCGAACGTGAACACCAGCGAGCTCTCAAAAAATGCTTCTACAGCGAAAGGATGGTCTTTGAGAAAATCAAGCATTACACCTGTTGGGTTGATTGGGTCCGTAGGCGAAATTCGTTGAAATAGATCAATGTGATCAATAAAAAGGCAAAAACCGCGTTGAACCTGCCCCACAACAACAGGTCCGGTACCAGGATGAACTCCAAAGTATTCATCACCGCGATCACCACCATTTGGGTGATGGCGTTCAGCCGCGCAAAACGACCTGATATTATCCATACCGCCATAGCGATCTCGCTCACACCGATCATTATGGTCAGGGTTCTTGCGTATTCCCCACCCATGATACGCGCAACGATCTCCTGGTGCCGCGGTACCAGGTTCAGCACCTTGCAGATGAGCCCGTTGACCAGCCATACCGCTGCTATGAGAAAAGTGAGGATCTGATGGAGGGGTTTTTTCGTCATTGTGCGAACTACCAGATTAAGGTAGCATTTTACTTCCTTCTGTGAAAGACACTGGTATCCTTTACCAACGGGTTCCTCCCCAACTCCGTATAGCTGATCGCCTTCGTTGGGAATGCCGCCGTCAGGTGAAGTTCCTTTTCGCCGGTGTTTATGAATGTGTGCGGTACACCCGCGGGTATCCTGACAATATAAGGACCTTTCGCTGTGAATCTTTTTTCACCCATCATGTACAAAATACTTCCTTCATGAAGAATGTGCGCCTCTTCCGATTCATGCGTATGCAAAGGCGGCCCGCCATTGGGTTGGGTACTGGTCATGATAAAGGATAATGAATTGAAGCCGTAATCCTTGCCTTCGGCGATATGCCCGAATTCACCCGGCACGTCATAGAACGCCTGCATATGCTTTAACTCCACCACGTAATTACTGGTGTCAAACTTTTCAACAGATTTGTTCCAGTAACTGGTGTCGGGCCATTTCTTTGTTGCCGGATCTTCGGCTTTGGATGGCTCGTCCTTTTGCTTGCAACCCAAACTGCAGAGGGTAACAGCAGCTATCAAGATCCCTGCACTTCTCATGGTATTGCTTTTGAAGTTTTGACTTTTCACCATTCACTATTCACCACTCACTTTCCTCACTCACCACACCTATACGGCACCACCCCTGAGTAAACCTGCCTGCCTTCCCTGCTCAGGCTGATCTTCACCTCATCGCACCCCGTATTATCCAGGAAGAATTCCATATCGCCATTAATGTCCGGTAGCTTTTGATCAATCACCTTTCTCTTGCCATTATACATCACCACCTGCAGGTTGGCCAATTCCCCGGCCAGCACCACCTTGGTTTTCTCAGACGGCTTCACCGCGTCACCCGCGCCGATCACCGTATTCCACAGCGCGATCGTGCTATCATTCAACACGTCAAAAGTGGAAAGTGTACTGTCCTTATACACCAGGTACGCGGATACGGACACTCCGCCTGGCTTAATTGGCGGGGGAGGGACTGGGACGCTGTCGCCTTTCACTTCCTCCAGCGACACATCCTCCACGGTGATCTCGGTCTTTTCGCCGGTACATGAAAAAAGTAATAACCAAATCAAAAACGCAGGAAAGGATTTCGGAGCTGTCATAGGGTCTAAAATATGATATTAAGCCTGATCGGAACATTTCTGGACTTTTTTGGGTCTGCTGAAGTTTGGCGCTACGGTTGCCGTCCCATTTTTGTCACCAGTCAAGACCGGGCAACGGGTGAAAAATACCCTTTCCCGGTTTTAATAGATAAAGCATAGATAAAGCACGGATAAAGCATAGATAAGGCACAGATAAAGCATGCCTATGGGCATGGATTACCTATGCTTTACCCAAATTTAACCCATGCCTATTGCATACCTTATTTCTGTGTTGTAAATTAAGACGTTGAAAAAACATTGCTTAACCTTTAAATAGAAAAACAATGGCAATCCTACAGCCCGGGTTTTATTTTACGGGCTCCCTCAGCAATGTCTCCGCCTATAAAATGAAAGGAAGTGACAAGATCATTGTCCGCAAGAAAGGCGGGGCCGATAAAAACAAGATCTACAATTCGCCGGACCTCAACCGGGTACGCGAGAATTTCACGGAATTCTCCGGGCGCTCCAAAGCCTGCAGCTTGATGAGCCAGGCGATGGGACGGGTGAGCAGGCTGGCCGATCATAACCTGGTGAATACGCTCCAGCCCTTGTTCCGCGCTTCCCAGCGAAAGGATACGGTGAGCCTGCGCGGCCAGTTGCATATTCGCATTACCAGCGCGCCGCAATTGTTCGTTGGGTATAATCTGAATAAGGGCAGGCGGTTCGACGAGATCGTACGTAGCCCGGTGAAATGTACCTTATCTAGGGAAACGCGATCCGCCCAGGTGGTGCTGCCCGCACTGGAACCGGGCTTTAGTTTTATTCCTGGAACCAAGCTGCCGTTCTACCGCATGGTGGTGTCACTGGGATTGATGCCCGATGTTTATTACCACCAGGATGGTTATTATCCCGACACGGCATACGCAAATGAATTACCCGTACATTTCGAAGGTGAGTGGTACCACATCAGCAAAGGCTGCCCGGAGACGCTTGTGCAACTGCAACTGGGACCGGCGCCAGCAGAGGATCATTGCCTTGTATTGGCGGTCGGCATTTGTTTCGCGACGGCAGGCGTGGAGGGAGTAGAAGATAAGCTCAAGAATCCCGGGGCGGGAAAGGTGGTGGCGGTGGAATAGAGGGGAATTAAGAGTTAGGAATTAAGAATTAGAAATCGTGGTGCGGGTACTCTATGTATTTCGCCCTCGCTTGTATGATTGTTATATTTGTTCCAGTTTTATCTCGTAAGCTTTGATCGGGATGCTAACCGCCCGCTCATAGCCACAGGTTTTTTTGATATTCTCAATCCACTGGTCCATGGAATCGAAGTCGATGTTCCACATATCGTCACTTTCACAGGTGGTGAAGTCTTTTGGGTCATAGATTAGCGTAAACCTCAATTGGAAAAATTCTTCAGAATCATCCAGGACGAATTGCCGGGCGATCTCAAAGCTAAAATGCTTCCCTTTATCATCGCCCCAGTCATAAGTGCCATATTGAAAAAGAAGCATATCCTTATCCTTGTCCTTTTCGGTCGATACATGCTTCGCTTTTATTTCATTGAACCATTTAACCGAAAAATCAATTAACGCGTCTGGTGTGAGCGAATCGCCATTGCGCAAAAATTTATGTATTTCTTTGTTGTAGTACGCTTCAATTTCTGTTAGGGCTAATGTTTTTGCCATGGGACATTTTGTTTTTTCATTTTCCAGCGTTCGTTTTACTTGTTCCAATTCCTGTTTTGAATAAATCCCCCTGTTTAGGGAGGCAATACCATTGTGGACGGATCTGGCTACCCGGGGAGTGTGTAAAACAATGTCATCGACAACGAAAGCGAGGTGCAGACCGACATGGGTTTCCGTTGCTTTTGCCCAAATCTTTCGGCCCTGTTCGTCAAACTTCATCAATAAGGCGTAGCTGCTGTCATTCGCCTGGTAGATATCTAATTCGGTTATATTTTTTATGTCGATTATGGGAATTGGGTTGATGTAGTAAAGTGTCGAATCCCTCTCAAGCGTCCTGGGGAAACCATAACCCGTACGGAGGGTAGCCTGTAAAACATTTTCCCGTCTTGCCCGCATCACAGCAACAGCTTGCTTTTGCGCCTCGGACATTTTAAAATGCCGGTCCCAGCCGGATTGCGGGGATAAGTAGAACAATAGTTCGTCAAGGAAGGTTTGTTTATCCATGAAGCATCCATTTTGCACCTGGAAGTATTGAACGGTATCGTTGGCGTTCTTTTGCAACAGGTCGAGGACTTTCGGCGAATGGTGCTGAAGCAACGGGTAAAACGAACTGCGCCTCACCAGTGGGTTGGGATGGTTTGTCAGTTCATACAATTCAATGTCTGTTGCTTTTTTGAAGACCGTGTCATAGTTGTTTTCCAGGTATTCAGTCATGGCGGTGTCGCTGTAGGCCGGTAGTTTGGCGACCAGGGCCAGGATCGGTTTCCTGATCCTGGCGGGCTTGAAGATGTCCTGTGCGGATGCCAGGTTGCAGAACGCGATGAATAGAATGGTAAATAATAAATTCATGGTTTATAATAGCATCTTAAACATTCGATTCTTCTAGTTTAAGCCTAAAGTTCGTTAGTTTAATAATATAATCTTCTAAGCGAATCGATCATTTGGAACTTAATTCTTCCATTCCGCCTTTTTCCTAAGAATCAGGGATTAAGAATTAATAATTAACAATTTGGAATGGTGTCATTTACCGCTTACTCAGTCATTGATTCCTCCCACGCAGTCATTGGTGGATGTTACACCTGGCCGGCACGCCTGCAGTGTATTAAGATTACATTGTATAACTAACTGTATCCAAAACGTACCCCAATGAAATTTGCCCTCGGCTTATTGCT
>JAJTCI010000186.1 GCA_021323155.1 Chitinophagaceae bacterium
GGAACGCCAGCGAAAGGCAAAGGGCCGGGCAGTGATATTTTTTCCGATACAAAATCCGACTGGTACTTCGGCAACTCCAACCTGAAATCTAAAGGCTTTACCGAGTTCAAAAGCGAGTGGGGTAACCGGCCAAATGTTGATAACTGGAGAAGGCAGCAAGCCATTGATAAATCGGGTGGGCTGAAGCCGGGAAATAAAGGCAACGTTGTCACGCCAGGTTCGAATGCTTCGGACAGCACGGAAGTGACCTATGAGTCGCTCCTGGCGAAGCTGCCATTAACCGTGGAGCTTATTGCAGCCTCTAACACGATCATCCGGGACGCTTTATTCGAAAACGGGAAGACCTTCCAGGATCGACTGGAAGATTACTTATCAGCAATTGACGCCTACGAAGAATTACTGCGCCGCTTCCCGGGGTCGGCAAAGGAAGAAGAGGCACTGTTCAACCTCGTGTACCTCTATGGCAAAACGAACAACCCGGCAAAGATGGAATCAGCAAAACAACGCCTGTTGAGCGCATTCCCAAATGGTAAGTATGCACAGTTGCTGAAACAACAACCACTTAGCGTTACCGCTCCCGGCTCCACCGGGAATAACGATGCGGCTACTAAAAAATATGAAGCGATTTACAACCTTTTCATTGAAGGAAAGTTCGAGCAGGCAAAACAGGAGAAGGAAAAAGCCGACCAACTTTACGGCAGTTCCTACTGGACGCCGCAATTATTGTTCATAGAATCGATCTATTACATTAAGCAGCGGCAGGACAGCATCGCGATCAACCGCCTGACTGCAATCCGAACGGGTTTTGCAGCCACACCGCTGGCGGAAAAAGCGACGAACATGATCGACGTGTTGAGTCGCCGTCGCCAGATTGAAGAATATCTCACTAACCTGCAAGTGGAAAGGAAAGAAGATGACGTGGTCAACCGGGTTGGGATCGACCAGCAAAACACAGTAACAAGGCCGGTACCAGTGGATACATTGAGAGGAAACAAGCCGGTAGTATTGGACCCTGTTAAGCCGCGGGTTGATACTTTTGCTACAAAACCGCCAGTAGTACTTGCAGAGGACAAAGGTTTCAGGTTTATTCCAACAGATGGTCACTATGCATTGCTGATACTGGACAACGTTGACCCGGTATATGTTACCGAAGCAAAGAACGCGCTCGCACGTTTTAATTCAGAACAATTTTACAGGCAACGGATCGATCTTACGAACCATTCATTGACAGCCCGGTATACCCTGGTGTTGGTCGGTCCGTTCAAAGACGCAGCAACAGCAGTTGGTTATGTGGACAAGGCAAAACCGGCAGCAGCTTCAAGGATACTACCCTGGCTGAGCGAAGCAAAGTATAGCTTCCTAATCATCAGCAATACCAACCTTGACCTGCTGAAGCAGAATAAGGAACTGGAAGCCTACAAAAAACTGATGACCGAAACATTGCCGGGTAAATTTTAAAGCACGATTATTGCTCTATTTTCGCCGACTATGTATCCAAATTTGATTCATCACAAACCCCATGTGTCATGAACCGTAACGGTGAGACCCGGAAAACACCCCAACCAAAGAAATCGTCCTTAAGTAAGCCGGTCAGGATCCTCTGGACCAGCTTTTTTATTGGGCTGAGTGCATTCATCCTGCTATTGATGGCGGCAAATTTCGGCCTCCTGGGCGAGATGCCATCCATCGATGAGATACAGAATCCTTCCGCTTCCCTCTCAAGCCAGGTGTATGCCGAGGAAGGTACACTTATGGGAAAGTTTTACAGGCAGGACCGCGTGAATGTTCAATACAAGGACATCAGTCCGCACGTGATCCATGCATTGATAGCTACCGAAGATGAGCGTTATTATTCGCACAGCGGGATCGACGGTGAATCAGTCGCACGGGCTGTTTTTTTCCTGGGGAAAAAAGGAGGCGGCTCTACGATAACGATGCAGACGGCCAAGAACCTGTTCTCTGAGAGTTGGGAGAACGCGAATTTCATCAAGCGCGGTATTCAAAAGATAAAAGAAGCGATCATCGCGGTGAAGCTGGAAAGGAACTTTACAAAAGAGGAGATCCTGACGCTTTACCTCAACACCGTGGCTTTTGGAGATAATGTGTTCGGCATAAGAAACGCTTCCAAAACCTTTTACCAGAAAGAGCCCGACCGGCTCGATATCGATGAAGCCGCTGTGCTTATCGGTATGCTCAAGGGGGCCACGCGGTTTAATCCACGCCGAAACATCAAGTTATCTTTCGACCGACGCAACACGGTGATCGACCAGATGGTGCGGAACAAGTTTCTAAAAGAGGACAGAGCCGCGCAGATCAAGCAAAAACCGATCGACATGAGTCGATATAAAAAACTGGACGAGAACGCAGGCCTCGGCCCTTACTTCCGGATGGTGCTGGGAGAATTCATGAAGGATTGGTGTAAAACCCATACCGACGCGAATGGTGATAAATACGACCTCTATGGTGATGGATTGAAAATATATACCACGATTAACCCAAGGATGCAGCTCTACGCGGAAGAGGCAGTGGCGAAGCACATCAATTACATGCAGAAGATCCTCAACTCGCAGAGTAACATCAGGAACGGTAGCGTTTGGAAGGGCGATAAACAGCAGGCAGTGCTGCGGAATGCAATGGAAGCTACCGACCGCTGGAGAACCCTGGAAGCGGAGGGGGTAAAAGAAGATGAGATCGTGAAGTCCTTTAACCAGAAAGTACCAATGAAGGTATTTAGCTGGAACACGGCGCGAGAGAAAGATACTGTGATGACCCCATTGGATTCCATCAAATACCATCGTCAAATGTTGCAGGCCGGCTTTACGGTGATGGACCCGCTGAGCGGAGAAATTAAAGCCTGGGTGGGTGGTATCGACTTCAAAACATTTAAGTACGACCACGTAAATATCAATACAAAACGGCAGGTAGGCTCTACTATAAAGCCACTACTCTACTCTCTTGCAATAGAAGAAGCCGGTTTCACACCGGAAACACCCGTGGTTGACCAACAGCAGAGCTTTGGCCAGTTCGGGGTAGTGCCGGCAACCACCGCTTCGTGTACCGGCGGAACCATGCCGATGGCAAGGGCGCTCGCATTTTCACGTAACTGCGCCTCTGCTTATATCATCAAACAACTTGACCAGGGGGGGGGCCGCGGTGACGAAGGCGCGAAGCGTTTTGTGGAGTTCCTGAAGCGAGCTGACCTCACCACCAAGATACCCGCCTACCCTTCTATCGCCCTTGGCGCCTGCGAAATATCGCTTTATGAAATGATGCAGGCCTACAGCATGCTGCCTGGGCGTGGTTTTAATGTAAAACCGATGTTCATAACGCGGATCGAAGACAAGAATGGGAACGTACTGGAGCAGTTCATGCCGCAACGTAAAGAGATCATCAGTGATGTGGCCGCCTACCAGGTGATCAAGATGATGCAGGGTGTAACACAGTTCGGTACCGGCAGAAGGATCTGGAGTTATGGTGTGAAAGGTGAAGTAGCCGGTAAGACAGGTACAACCAACGATAATAGTGATGCCTGGTTCATGGGTTATACGCCGCAACTGCTGGCCGGCGCCTGGGTCGGTTGTGATGACAGGTTCATCCGTTTCAACTCTACTGATATCGGCCAGGGCGCTTCTGCGGCACTGCCGATCTGGGGTTATTTCTATGCAAAAGCATCCGCTGATCCAAATTGCGGTATCGACACCAAGGTTACGTTTGTGAAACCTGAGAACATGCCCGAGATAACCATGGATTGGGCAAACGATAACCTGCCCGACCTGGGTGCCGAGGGAGAAGATGGAGGCAATGGAGATGAAGGTGACTATGAGATACCCGCCGGGCTGCAACCCGAGGACATCGGGCCGGAATCACAATTACCCTCCAGGGATGATCCCAAGAAAGAAGATAAAAAACCGAAGAAAGACACGACTGATAAACGAAACCCCGGTATTTTACCCGGCAATAACACCGATCCGAAGAACCCGAAGGTGGTAATGCCCAGGAGAAATGGGGGCAAGTAAAATATCAAGATGCATTAATTGAAGTCCCGCCCCTGGCGGGATTTTTTTATTGATCACAGCCTAGATCCTGAGGGGCGCTGCAAATCCGAATGAATAAACAAAATGATCTGCCACGTTGTGTGTTACCGCCATCTTATAAATCGCCTGCGTGAACAGGAATGCGTCTTGTTTGCCAAGATTGATCTGGAGACCGATTCCAACTGGAATGCATGCACCAAAATCACTGCCCCTGAACATGGATGCGCCGACCCCTACTGAAGCAAAAGGGACTACGATGTACCGGTCCGTTAATAATTTCAGGTTGACCGCTGCATCTACTTCAACAAGGAGGCCATCACTATTCGAAATAGGTTTGTTAGGGAAAGGGTATTTGATAAAGCTGCCAGCAAGGCTACCCGCAAAATCCATGTGTTTCGTCAGTCCTTCCATATACTGGATACTAAGGCCATAGGCCATCTCACTGAACCGGGCCCAGTCGTTGTTGCGAAGAACATCCCGGAGAGAACTCTGCTGGATCCTTAACGCCGTGGTGAAATCGTTGAGCATGAAATTCAGCCCGAGCACAGGTGGCTTCTTTTGAGCCGTATCCTGTCCATAAGAGAGGGAAAGCATACCAGTAACCATCAGCACTGATAGTGCGAGTTTTCTCATACAGCTTGGTTTGATCTGACAAATTTAACAGGCTGGTCCGATTACCAAAATAATTCACCAACTAGTTTTCACCATTATTTCTTGGTGCCTTTCGGTACTTTAATGAGCCTGACCTTTGTTAAACCACCTTTCATGAAGCCCAGGATTTTTGCGGCGGAACGACTGAGATCTATCACGCGGCCCTTTGCTGCCATGCGTGGGTGCATGCGGTCGTTAATGCGGACCACAACGGATCGCCCGTTTTTGAGATTTGTGACCCTGACCCAGGTATTGAGTTTATAAAAATTACTGGCGGCGGTCATTTTCGTATGCGTGTATATTTCCCCCGTAGATGTAAGCGTGCTATCGAGGCTCTGGCTATAGAAGCTCGCGATACCGAATAGCGTATCCTGGTCCTGCTTCAGCGGTACGTTACCTGGTTGGGCGAACCCTGTCAATCCGGCCAGGCTAAAAACGAAAAGGATGATGATCTGTTTCATACAAATGATTTTGTAATTTGAGCACCAACCCATCCCAATGATCATGTCTTACCTGAAATATAAAAAGCCGGTTCCCCGGGTATTAACCGCAGATTCGTCAAAACATATATCTGATAACCAATTAGATACGGGCAAATCCATGGTATCCTTAACAAAGTATTTGCAGCCCCTGATATGCGACTGGAAGTACGCCACAAAGGACAATTTCACGGGGCAGGTCCTCTACACCAACCCGGAAGCTTTCCTCCGGTTGCCGGCCGCCAAGGCCCTCCGCGCCGTACAGGAGGAGCTGAAACTACAAAACCTGTCCCTGAAGATCTTTGACGCGTACCGGCCCTACAGCGTCACTAAAATGATGTGGGAGATCGTCCAGGACGAACGTTATACCGCCAACCCCGCCAAGGGCAGTGGTCATAATCGTGGCGCCGCAGTAGATGTAAGTATTGTGAATCTTACTACCAGGGTAGAACTCCCCATGCCCACACCCTATGACGACTTTTCCGAAAAAGCCCACCACGATTATATGAAGCTGGATTCTGCGCAGCTGCACAACCGGAAATTGCTGCGTAACGTCATGGAAAAGCATGGATTTGTAGCACTGGAAACGGAATGGTGGCATTATTACCTGCGGAATCCAGAACAATTCGAACTCCTGGACCTGGATTTTGATGAGATGAGAAAGCTCACCTCCAAGTGATCACTTGATCACCCGGGCTATCTTCTGCTCGAGTAGCATCAGGTCGGCCAGTACAATAGCAGTAACCGCTTCAATGATCACGGGAACGCGTAACGCGATGCAAAGGTCGTGGCGCCCTTTTACCGAGAATTCTTCGACGGTGTTAGAAGTCCAGTTAAAACTTTGCTGGGTCTTTGGTGTGGAAGATGTGGGTTTGATCGCGACACGGAACACCAGCTCGTTGCCATTCGTTAAGCCTCCTACAATTCCGCCCGCGTGATTTGTCGACGTATTGCCTTTTGCATCCACTATCGCATCATTGTGTTCCGAGCCGAACATCCTGGCTGCCGGGAATCCCGTACCGAACTCTATTCCACGCACTGCAGGTACCGCGAAAACAATATGGGCCAGCAGCGACTCGACAGAATCGAAAAAGGGTTCACCAAACCCCACCGGTAGGTTTCTCACCCTGCATTCAATGATGCCGCCGACTGAGTCTTTCGCATCAATAGCCCTTTGCAGCCCGCTCTCTGTATTGGCCTCTCCCCCTATCTCGAGAATGTTCGACGTGATGACTGGTCCATTTAATAATTTCTTTGCGATGGCACCCGCAGCAACCAGGGCCACCGTAAGACGGCCACTGAAATGACCGCTGCCACGATAATCCTCGAAGCCACCGAATTTATGGTGCGCCACGAAGTCAGCATGCCCCGGCCTTGGCACGTCTCTTTGCCGCTCATAGTCGGCCGACCGGGTATTGGTATTCTCAAATAAAATTGTGATCGGAGCGCCGGTGGTTAGGTCGTTGAAGATGCCGGACCTAAAGACGGGGACATCTTCTTCCTTCCTTGGCGTGGTTCCTTTCTGTATACCGCCTTTCCTACGCTCCAGGTCAGGTAGCAGGTCACCATCGGATAAAGGCAGTCCTGCCGGGCAACCGTCGATGGTCACACCTACACATTCGCCGTGTGATTCGCCGAAGATGTGTACGCGGAATATCCTGCCGAAAGAATTCAAAGTCTGAAAGTATTATCTGTTGTAAATGGCTTTAAAGATATGGCGGCATTCAATTGCTGCAAGTGATCCCAGAAAGACGGGTAAGATTTTTTTACCGCGTCGGCATTCCGGATCTGCACTTCAAAATCCGCATTTAAAGCCGCAACAGCACAGGCCATCGCGATGCGGTGGTCATGGTGCGAATTGAGGACATGATTATTGACGCGCACCTGCTCGTGGCCATAGACGACCATTTCATCGTCGACCAGGTCTATCCGGGTGCCCAGCTTGCTGAATTCCTCCTGCAAAGTGGCAGCCCGGTTACTTTCCTTATGCGCCAGCCTATTTACCCCGCGTATCCTCGATACTCCTTTGCAACTGGCTGCAAATGCTACGAGCGGCGGAATCAGGTCCGGGCAGTCATTTGCATCGAATACAAAACCATCCAGTTCGTTGCGACTTACATCCACATGATCATCTCCTACCTGAACATTCGCCCCTGCATCCAATAAGGCATCCACGATCCGCTTATCAGCCTGTCGCGAAGTATTCAACAACCCGTTGATCCTTGCCTGTCCTGTGACTGCTGCGGCCACCAATAGGAAAGCGGCACCACTCCAGTCGCCTTCAACCGTATAATTGATAGTGGGCGATTCGTTGTTGGCCGGTTCTGCACCAAAATAAAACGTTTCGTAACTCCTGTTCTCCGGTGTCTTCAAACCGAATAACCGCATCACCTCCAGCGTAAGATCGATATACGGTTTGCTTTTCAGGTTGCGAACGCTAATGCTGACATCCCGGGCACCGGCGGCTGAGTAAGCCATCAATAAGCCGGTCAGGAATTGTGAACTGAGTGATCCATCCACTTCAATATCCTTCGGGCGAAGCGGGCCTCTAATTTTCAATGGCAACTTACCGTTCTCCGCGGAAACGATTACACCAAGCTGGGGTAAAATATCAATGAGCACATTCATTGGACGATCTACCAGGCTTCCTTCGCCGGTGATGGTGATCTCCTGGCTACCCAGTGCGGCGAGTGGTGTAAACATGCGTATCCCCAGCCCGCTTTCCCGGCAATTCAACGTTGCGGATACGGAATGAATACCCTCACTTTCAATCACTAGCT
>JAJTCI010000010.1 GCA_021323155.1 Chitinophagaceae bacterium
GTGATGTACTTATTGCGGTTTTTTTGCCACCATGGTCAGAATGGTCGCTACACCGGTTAGTTCATCGGTCTCATCCAGCATTTCCACCATCCACTTAACAATGCCTTTCTCGATATCATCCTCTTCCTTCTTTTCCTGCGAGGTCTTTTCCTTGCAGGTAAAACGTATATATATCTCGGCGCCGGGGTAAACCGGTTTTGTAAAACGCAATTCATCGATGCCGTAGTTCAGCAATACCGGGTTTTTTTCGTAGCTGTCCACAAATAACCCGGCGGCCGCGCTCATGATAAAATAACCATGTGCCACCTGCCGTTCGAACATAGTACCCTTGAAATCAGTTTCTTTGATGTGCGCGTAAAAATGATCTCCACTCAGCTCGGCAAAGCGATCGATGTCTTCCGACGTGATCAGTCTTTTCTCCGTGACCAACTGGTCACCCACCTGCAGTTCTTCAAAATACTTCTTGAACGGATGCTTGCCCGGGTCTTTGCCCTTTGCATTCTGCTGGTACACATTGCTGATCTCGGTAATGGTGGTGGGTGACCCCTGTATCGCTACCCGTTGCATATAATGCTTTACACCGCGGATGCCGCCCATCTCTTCACCACCACCTGCCCTTCCCGGACCGCCATGCACCAGTAAGGGTAAAGGAGATCCATGCCCGGTGCTTTCTTTCGCGCACTCGTTATTCAGGACCAGTATCCTTCCATGAAAAGCCGCGGCGCCCAAGACGTATTGTTTCGCGATCTTATTATCCGCTGTCACGATAGAAGACACCAGTGAACCTTTGCCCAGCCTTGATAAGGCGATCGCTTCATCAATAGATGAATAAGGCATCAGCGTAGACACTGGTCCAAACGCTTCCACCTCGTGCGACTCCATACCCGTAAACGGCTTTTCGTTGAGCAATAACAAAGGACTCATGAAGGCGCCCTTTTCTCCATCCGCGTCAATCACTTCCACGCTGTCGAGGCTACCATATATGATCTGTGACGAGGCCAGTAATTTCTGCACCTGTTGTTTTACTTCATCCCGCTGGCTCAAGCCGGCAAGGCTGCCCATCCGCACTTTCTCATTCGCCGGGTTACCGATGGCAGTCTGCGCGAGCGCTTTGCCCAAAGCGATATGCACATCTTCGATCCTGTCCTGCGGCACGAATATCCGCCGGATCGCCGTACACTTCTGCCCGGCCTTTACGGTCATCTCTTTTTTTACTTCCCTGATGAATATATCCCATTCCGGTACACCTGGCTTTACATCCGATCCAAGCACAATGCAATTGAGCGAATCCGCTTCCATATTAAAGGTCACATTCTGCTCCAGTATATTCCGCTGGCTTTTAAGCATCAGCCCGGTAGTGGCAGATCCGGTGAATGTGATCACATCCTGTGACAGCACATGGTCGAGCATGTCGCCCGCGGAACCACAAACCAATTGCAAAGCGCCATTCGGTAAAATGCCGGAGGCAGCGATCTCTTTTACCACGGCTTCAGTTAAGAACGAGGTGATAGTAGCAGGCTTCACCACTGCAGGGACACCTGCCAGCAGGTTCACCGCAATCTTTTCTAGCATCCCCCAGACCGGGAAATTAAAAGCGTTTATGTGAACGGCGATTCCTTCCTTCGGCACCAACAGGTGATGACCCATGAACGTTCCGCCTTTTCCCAACTGGTGACCTTCCCCATCAAGACAAAAGGATTCATCCGGGAACTTCCGGCGGAGCGAGGCATAAGAGAACAGGTTTCCAATCCCGCCTTCTATATCGATCCAGCTATCGATCTTTGTCGCACCGGTAAGGTAACTGATGCTATAAAACTTGTCTAAATGCTTCCTCAGGTGGAGCGCCACTGCCTTAAGCATCAGTCCGCGTTCCTGGAAAGTTAATTTGCGTAACGCGGGGCCGCCTATGACCCTTCCATAGTCCAATACCGAAGCGAAATCCAGTCCTTTTGTACTCGCATGGGCCACCACCTCACCGCTAACGGCATTGTATAAAGGTTGTCCCGCGCCGTCTCCCGTAACCCAGCTACCAGTTATATAGTTCTCCAGTTTTTGCATATCAATCGTTTGAACCGGGCAAAGCTAATAATTGCACCATAACAAAATCAGCATTTTATAGCGGCTAGCATGCAATTTGCACAGCTGTGACCGGGAAGCGATTCCCCATGAATAAGTATTATGGCAAAAAAGAACAAACGACTGAACCGATTCTTTGATAAGTTTTCTACGCGGGTCACCAAGATCACCGGGAGCCTCTGGGCTTTTATCGTGGCTGTGGTCCTGATCCTCGTTTGGGCATTAACCGGCCCTTTGTTCGGATTTTCTGACACCTGGCAACTGGTGATAAACACCGGTACTACCATCGTCACGTTCTTAATGGTGTTCATCATCCAGCAGACGCAGAACAAGGACACTACGGCAATTCACCTCAAGTTGAATGAACTCATCGCTTCCAATAAAATGGCCAGCAACCGGCTTGTAGACGCGGAAGACCTGACCGATGAAGAACTGCAGGTGCTCAAGAAATTCTATGTCCGTCTTGGTAACCTCGCTGAAGAAGAGGGTGATATTCACGCCACCCATACTATTGAAGAGGCTGAAGACCTCCAGGAAGAAAAATCCCGGACAAGAAGCAAGACAAAGCAGAAGGCGGGTTCTACTGCAAAAAAACGGTAATCACCTGTCCCGCACATCTTTTTTGAAACGACCGTTTTACCCCATCCCATATTCACCCATTTATCCATCTCTAAATCGGTGGTATCCAAATGTGGTTATCTTTAGGCCCGTTTAAATTCTAATTTCAAGGAGAGACTGAATGCAACAGCTTTTTCGGCTTTTAATGATTGTATTATTGGCCGCTTCATGTGGGGACGGCGACAAAAAAAAGGTGACCGTTACGACTACCCAGCAACAGCCACCGGTGATGGTGGATGTGATCCTTGCTGGCTACCAGCCGCTCTCGAACACAATAGAAGCAAATGGTACCGTGGTGGCCAACGAGACAACAGAGCTGAGGCCTGAAGTCAGCGGACGGCTTACTTACCTTAATATACCCGAAGGCCGCGCGGTAGGAAAAGGAACCGTGCTTGCCCGGATCAACGATGCCGACCTCCAGGCGCAACTGAGGAAGCTTCGTTCACAGTTGGTGCTTGCACAGAAAACAGAAGAGCGCTTCCGGAAACTGCTGGAAGTGGAAGGCATCAACAGGGCGGATTATGACGTCGCGCTGAACCAGGTGAATACTTTAAAAGCCGACATAAACGTGGTTCAGGCTGATATCAGCCGGACCGTGGTGCGGGCGCCTTTCAGTGGTACTATCGGCCTTCGAAACGTGAGTCCCGGCGCTTACGTAACCCCGCAAACTGTATTGGCAACCATTCAACAAGTGAACCGCTCCAAGATAGATTTCACCCTACCCGAAATATACGCGGGTGTTGTAACAAAAGGCCGAACCGTCGTGGTAGAGGTCAGCCCGACCGAAAAACGCAGGGCGACGATCCTGGCAGTTGAGCCGCAGGCAAGCACTGCTACGAGAAATCTTACTGTGCGCGCGATCATTGACAATGGCGTGCTAAATCCCGGAACTTTTGTAAAAGTGTTGATCGAGGCGGGATCGAAAGCGCAAACGATCATGGTGCCAAGCAGCGCCATTATACCGGACGCGAAGTCAAAGAAAGTGATCGTCGCAAAGAACGGTAAAGGCATTATGACCACTGTTGAAACAGGCCTGCGGACCGCTTCCGGGGTGGAGATCACAAGCGGGTTGAACATCGGCGATTCAGTGGTGGTGACGGGTGTTTTATATGTAAGGCCTGCTTCAGTAGTTAAGGTGCGAAGCGTAAAGAAACTGGAAGAGATTTTATAGTGGGGAATAAAAGAAAGACACACAGCACAGTGTCGGGAGAATAAGCGATGAACATTTCAGAATTATCACTGCGGCGACCGGTTCTCGCGGTTGTCATGAATATACTCATCCTGCTCTTTGGTGCAGTGGGATACACCCATTGATCCGCCGATCGTGAATGTGCGGACGACTTACACGGGTGCGAATTCAGACATCATCGAAACGCAGATCACAGAACCACTGGAGAAAGCGATCAACGGTATCCCTGGTATCCGCACCATTTCATCTTCCAGCTCACAAAGCTCCAGCAACATCACCGTTGAATTTGAACTCAGCGCCGACCTTGAAGCTGCCGCGAACGACGTGCGGGACAAGGTGAGCCAGGCGCAGCGAAGCCTGCCGCAGGATATTGACGCGCCACCGGTGGTGAGCAAGGCCGATGCGAATAGCGACTTTATCATATTGCTGGCCGCGCAGAGTCCCAGCAAAGGGTTGATGGAACTAAGCGACTATGCGGAGAATGTGCTGATGGAGCGATTCCAGACGATCTCACAGGTGAGCGCGGTGAACATCTTTGGCCAGAAGCGCCCTTCGATGCGTATCTGGATGGATCCCGACAAACTCAACTCTTACAATATTTCTTTCCGTGATGTACGGACGACGCTGGACCGCGAGAACGTAGAGATACCATCAGGAAAGATCTATGGTGAGAGTACCGAGCTCACGATACGTACGCTGGGAAGGCTTACTACCGAAGAAGATTTCCGGACACTCATCCTGCGGGAAGACTCGGCCGGCATCATCCGGCTGGGCGATGTGGCAAAAGTAGAGGTGGGCCCGGAAAATGAAGAGTTCAGCTGGAAGCTGAACGGGTTGAACGCGGTTGGTCTTGCCATCATTCCACAACCGGGCGCGAACTATATCGAGATATCAGACGAGTTCAATAAGCGATTAGAGGAGCTGAAGCGTTCGGAAAAGAGTGATATTGATCTTACGGTATTGATCGACACCACTAAAAATGTAAGACGGTCCATCAAGGAGGTGGAGGAAACTTTGCTGATTTCTTTCAGTCTGGTAGTACTCGTGATCCTTTTCTTCTTCCGGAACTTCCTGATCGCCATCCGCCCGTTGATAGATATCCCGATTTCCCTGGTAGCCACCTTCTTCATAATGTACATCGCGGGTTTCTCCATCAACGTGCTCACATTGCTGGGCATCGTATTGGCGACCGGGTTGGTGGTGGATGACGGGATCGTGGTGACCGAAAATATTTTCCGTAAAATGGAGCAAGGCTTTCCGATCAGAAAGGCGGCATTGGAAGGCAGTAAGGAAATCTTCTTTGCCGTTATTTCCACATCCATTACGCTGGCCATCGTTTTCTTACCGGTAATATTCCTTGAAGGATTCGTAGGAAGTTTATTCCGGGAGTTCGGTATCGTGGTGGCGGGAGCGGTACTGGTGTCGGCCTTCGTCTCACTCACCATCACGCCGGTATTGAACGTGGTGCTCACCCGGAACAACCGGTCCGGACATGGTAAATTTTATGAGAAAACGGAGTTCATTTTCCGTGGGATGGAGAACGGCTACATGCGCATGCTCAAAGGATTCCTCCGCGTGCGGTGGATGGCCTGGGTGATCGTATTGGTCTGTGCGGGGGTCATTTATTTTATCGGTAAGGATATGCCAAGCGAACTTGCCCCGATGGAAGATAAAAGCAGTGTCCGGTTCCAGCTCTCCGGCCCTGAAGGCGCGAGCTATGGTTATATGACAACTGTAGGGGAAAGGCTGGTGAATTTCCTTTACGATTCAGTGCCCGAACGCACGTTCACGTTCGGCGCCATCCCCGGTTTTGGATCGGGTGGTTTGAACAGCGGTACCGCGCGACTGGGTTTAAGTGCGCCCAATGAAAGAAATCGTAGCCAGAGTGATATCGTCAAAGATCTCAACAGGAAATTATCCAGGTTCAACGAACTGCGGATATTCGCTGTTGAAGAGCAAACCATCTCTGTCGGGTTGGGATCCAGAGGCGCCTTGCCGGTACAATTCATTTTACAGAACCTGGACTTTGAAAAAATAAAAGCGGTCGTTCCTAAGTTCCTGGAGGAAGCGCGAAAGAACCCAACGTTTGGAAACGTAGATGTGAACCTGAAGTTCAATAAGCCCGAATTGGAGCTGACCATCGACCGTATGCGCGCAAAGGACCTCGGCTTATCCATATCAGATGTCGCGGAGGTGGTGCAGAGCGCGTTCAGTGGCCGGCGCGTTGGTTACTATACCACCAACGGCCGTCAATACCAGGTGATCTCACAGGTGGAATTGGAAAACCGTGAAACGCCCTCCGACATATCGCGGTTGTATGTACGCAATAACCGGAATGAGAATATACCATTAAGCGCCGTGGTGAAGATCGAAGAATCTTCCAACCCGCCAACGCTTTACCATTACAATCGCTTCCGGTCGGCAACTATTACCGCCTCGCTCGCCGAAGGCAAGACCATCGGCGATGGGGTGGAAGCAATGCGATCGATCGCGAACGGCTTGCTTGACGAGAGTTTCCAGACATCGCTCGGTGGACCTTCGAGGGATTACGCGGAAAGCTCTTCCAATACAATGTTCGCTTTATTTCTCGCCCTTGGGTTGATCTACCTGGTACTCGCCGCCCAGTTCGAAAGTTTCCTGGACCCGATCACCATCATGTTCACGATTTTATTTGCGCTGGCGGGCGCGCTGCTCACGCTCTGGATATTCGGTCAAACACTTAATATCTTCTCACAGATCGGGATGATCATGCTAGTCGGGCTGGCGACCAAGAACGGTATCCTCATCGTGGAATTCGCCAATAAGAAAAGAGAGAATGGCTTATCGAGATATGACGCGGTACTCGAAGCTTCGGCGCAACGGATGCGGCCGATCCTGATGACCAGTCTTGCAACCGCACTTGGAGCTTTGCCTATCGCAATGAGCATCGGTGCCGCGGCGACCAGCCGGATCCCGCTGGGTATCGTGATCGTTGGTGGCGTGATACTATCGATGCTGCTCACCTTGTTCGCCATCCCGGCCATTTATACATACATTTCAGGTAAACGAAAAGTAAAGACCACCGAGATCACAGAGTAAAGAAATACGCCAGATGAGAAGATGCCTCGTGATATTAGTCTTGATGATCGCCGCACCCGGCTTCGGGCAGCGGGTGCTTACGCTTCGTGAAGCGATCGATTCCGCTTTGAAAAATAATCTTGACATAGCGATCGCCCGAACCGATGTGGAAGCTACCGTGGTCAATAACCATATCAGCGTGGCCGGTGGGATCCCTTCTGTAACGGGAACGATCAATAGCCAGGAACAGGTGACCGCTGTAAATCAAAAATTAAACTCCGGCCAGGAGATCAATCGCAGCAGCGCGGCCTCGAACAGTACACAGGTGGGTATTACCGCGAGCATGCTGGTATTTAACGGGTGGAGGGTAGTCGCCACCAAAAAACGCCTGGAAGAATTGCAGAAGTTGAGCGAAGCACAACTGGCGGCGCAGATACTGAACGTGGTGGCAAACGTGATGCTGAGCTATTATGACGTAGTCCGCCAGGGAGATTACCTTAATACGCTCGACTTCTCGCTGACCCTTGCAAAAAAACGCCTGGAGATATTCAATATCAGGAAGGAAGTAGGCCTCGCCAATAATGCGGACATCTTCCAGGCACAGATCGACGTGAATACCATACTCCAGAACATCGCTTCGCAACAATTGGTATTGAGCCAGGCGAAGATCGACCTGATGGACCTGATGGATACAAACGATTCGTCCTTCCGTGTAAGTGACACTATTATTGTTGATGAAACAATTTCACTGCAGCCGGTGCTGGAAGTGTTGCAGCGTAACCCCGAGGTGCTGGTAGCTGAACAGCAGGTCCTCGTGAACGAACAGTTGGCAAAAGAAACGAGGGCCCAACGTTACCCGGCCGTTCGCGTAAACGGGGGTTATAACTTCAACCGGAACCAGAACGCTGCCGGCCTCACTTTGCTGAACCAGAGTTATGGCCCTTTTATCGGGTTGAATGTACAGGTGCCGATATTCAACGGTGGCGCAACGAGGCGGCAGGTGAAAGTGGCGGAGATCAATACCACTATCGCGCGGCTACAGAAGGAAAATGTTTTGTCTTCACTGCAGTCCGCCGCGCTGCGTGCATTTGAATCTTACCGGAATACGCTCATCCAGCTGCAGCACGAAAAGGAGAATTACGAGTTATCGAGGAAGCTCGTCGACCTTACATTGCAACGCTTTTCCCTCAGCGTCGCTACGATCATTGAAGTAAGAGAAGCGCAACGCAGCTTCGAAGAGACCGGTTTCCGGCTGGTAAACCTTGCGTATGCGGCCAAAGTCGCCGAGATCGAACTGAAAAGACTCTCGGGCAACTTGCCGCTTTGATCCTTTCAGCACCTTTTAAGCGTTTTTCAAATCCGCTTTAAGTAAGTTCTCCTTATACAAGCGTAGTTTTGTGTTGTAATCGAAGCTATCAAGGCCATATAAGCTGCTTAAGTAGAAAAGTTCCTTTTTATCCTGATACCCGCTTTACTGTTTTTGCTGCGATAAGATAGCCGGTTACAAGGTCTTAATAGAAAACCCCCATTTCCCCCCAATCCTGTTTACGCCTTAGACCCTTTTAAAAAACACCTCCCCCGAAGTTATATTTGCGGCTTAAATATTTGCCGTGATAAGTCTGCATTCAAAATTGCCTGACGTAGGCATTACCATCTTCACTGTAATGAACCAGCTGGGCGCCCAGCATAACGCTGTCAATCTCGGGCAGGGATTTCCTGACTTCCCAATGAGCAGCCAACTGACCGATCTCGTGAATAAAGCGATGAGGGATGGGTTCAACCAATATACCCATATGAATGGCTTACCCTTGTTAAGGGAACGCATCGCGGCGAAAGTCCAGAAATTATACAGTACGTCTATCGATCCTGAGACACAGGTCACCATAACGCCAGGAGGTACTTATGCTATCTATACAGCGCTTACCGCGGCATTGCAACCGGGAGACGAAGTGATCGTGTTCGAGCCTGCGTACGACAGCTATATCCCGAATATAGAAGTGAACGGCGCGAAAGCCGTGTTGATCTCGCTTGCATTCACGGACTATTCCATCCCATGGGATGAAGTAAGGCAAAAGATCACGGCAAAGACCCGGATGATCATGGTCAACACGCCGCAGAACCCTACAGGAAGCGTACTAGGCGAAAACGATATTGAACAGTTGAGAGCGATCACGGCAGGGACCGGTATCATGATCTTAAGTGACGAAGTATATGAGCATCTCATTTTTGACGATATACCACATTATAGTATCCTCCGCTACCCCGACCTGCTGGAAAGAAGTTTTGTTTGTTTCTCCTTTGGTAAAACATACCATTGCACCGGTTGGAAGCTGGGCTATTGTATTTCCTCCGCGGAACTCATGAAGGAATTCAGGAAGGTGCATCAGTTCAATTGCTTCACCTGTATCACGCCATTCCAGGTAGCATTAGCGGAATACATGCAGGACGAGGAAGCGTATTTATCCCTGCCCAAATTCTACCAGAGGAAAAGAGACTTTTTTGCCAGTCTCATGAAGGCTACGCCTTTCAAGCCAATGGTGAGCCACGGTAGTTACTTTCAATGTTATAGCTATTCTCATCTCTCCGAAGAGAGCGATAAGGACTTCGCCTTGCGCCTGATCAGGGATTATGGCATCGTTACCATCCCCGTTTCGGCTTTTTACAAGAATGGGAAGGATGACAAAGCGCTTCGGTTCTGCTTCGCGAAAAAGGAAGAGACTTTGGAAAAAGCAGTTGAAAAGCTCGTGAAATTCCCTTCTTGATGCTTAGATAAGTTAAACGGATGCCCCATTTGGGTGCGTGAGCGGGTACTTACAATGAAGCGGGCACTACCTCGTTTAAGATAACGGAATTAAGTAGTACAATTTCTCATCCCTTGGTCCTGAAACTATCGGCGGAAGGTTCTCCTTCCGCCTTGTTGTTTTTATAAGGCACCAGCGCCTGGTTTATCCCACCACTTCTTCTAAACCCTTCCTCTCCATCTGAGCTAATCAATCTTAACCGCATACTGATCGCGAACTATAGAGATAAAGCATAGATAAAGCATGGCTATAGGCAGGGTTTATCTATGCTTTAAGCATAGTTGACCTATGCTCCGTATATGGGTTAACTGCAAACTTTTAAAAATTGCCTGGCTTTTGCCGGATGGTGCGACTATAAAATAATACACTCATCCCTCTATTTTACCGTTCATCATTTGTGCCAACCATGTTGTCTAAGCTATAATATTGATAATCAGCTTAATATGCTTAGTCGGCTTCTATTCGGTACAGATTACCTAAAAAAACTTAGTACCATGTGTTGCATAGTACCAAATAATCCTGCATCTTTGTGTTGTCAAGGGGTAGGAACCCTGGCAAAGAAGAAACAAACACAAAAACATTAAAATAGATTTTATGAGAACAGACAACACAAACCTCCTTGCTGGAATTAGCAACGACGAGATCAACGAACTGACCAAAGAAGTAAAAGAAACTGTCGCTTCGGCGCACCACCAGGATAACAGCCGCAATTTCAGCGCAGCCGAACTCTGGAGGATCCAGAAGAACCAGAGAATGCGCGTGCAGCGGAGGATGATCTTTTAAAAGGTCAAAAGACAATAGTCAAGTGAAAGGCCAGGTGCCTCACAAACAATAAAACAAAAAAACTCCAGGTTATGGATATACAGAACACACAAAGCCAGATGCGGAAAGGGGTATTGGAGTTTTGCATCCTGTCTATTATCCAGCAAGGGGAAGTATACCCTTCGGATATAGTGGAAAGGATGAAAGCAGCCAACCTCAATATTCTGGAAGGTACCCTCTACCCTTTGCTAACAAGGTTAAAGAACGCGGGCCTGCTCACTTACCGGTGGGTAGAAAGCAACAGCGGTCCACCACGCAAGTATTTCCTGATGACCGATAAGGGCCAGGAGTTCTACCAGGAACTGGAAAGAACGTGGAAAGAGCTTGCTGATGCGGTGCACGCGTTAACCCAACCTGCAACACATACAGAAAACCCAACTTAAACCAAAACTGAGCATGGAGCGCGCCTGTCGCGATACACCAGTTAAAAACTAAAACAAAAGAGATGAAAAAGGTAATAAACATAAACTTCCAGGGCAGGGTGGTTCCCATCGAGGAGACAGCCTATGACATACTGAAGCAGTATGTTGACAGCCTTAGCAGGTTCTTTGCCAACGAGGAAGGGAAAGACGAGATCATCAATGATATCGAAGACCGTATTGCCGAGCTTTTTTCCGAGGTATTGAAAAAAGGAAGTACGTGCATTACAGATGATGACGTAAACACTATTATCGCCAGCATGGGCAGGCCCGAGGAATTTGAAGCGGAAGAGGCAAGCGTGAAATCACAACTGGGCGGCGAAGGAAATGCGCATGCAGGCGCCGGGTACCAGTCCGCTACAGCAGACATTCCCCGTGGACGTTTGTACCGTGATATCAATGATAAGATACTGGGTGGTGTGTGCGGCGGTTTGGCCAACTACCTCCGGATCGATTCTTCATTAGTGCGGATATTGTTCGCCATCATCACGTTCGGTGGTTTCGGTGCAGGCGTATTGTTGTACGTGCTGATGTGGATCATCCTCCCAAAGCGCGGGCTTGACAGAAACGTGATCAGGAAAAGATTGTTTCGCAATCCCGAAGACAAAGTGATCGGTGGTGTGGCCGGTGGCCTCGCGGCATATTTCAACATGGCCGTATGGATACCCAGGCTGATCTTCGCCTTTCCACTGGTGATCGGCATTTTCACCTCCATCATGCGTAATGCATTCTGGCATTTCGATCCATTCCCCTCTATCGTCTTCGGTTCGTTCGGAGGTACGTTATTCATCGTGTATGTTATACTGTGGGCGGTGATCCCTGAAGCAAGAAGTGCTTCCGAAAAACTGGAAATGAAAGGAGAGAAAGTAGACCTTAATACAATAAAGACGACCATACAGGAAGACCTCAGTGGTTTTAAAGCAAGGGCGGAGAAATGGGGTAAAGATGCCGGGGAGCGTGTAGGAGAGATCGGGAAAGAGATGAGTGATACTGTTCGCCAGCAAACAGTGAAAGCGGGCAGTGAAGCGGGTACCACGGTACGCCGGGGCGGCAGCAGGATCCTTTCAATACTGGGAGTGCTTATCAAAGCTTTTTTCCTGGTAGTAGCCGGTGTGATCGCATTTTTCATGCTGATGGCGCTGGTACTGGGTTCGATCAAAGGATACGATTTTATACCCCTGAAAGATTTTTTACTTGAAGGTGATGTGCAGCATGGACTGGTATGGCCTACTATTATACTGTTCATATTCACGCCGGTTATCGGTCTCATCGTATGGTTGATCAGGCGGTTGATGAAGGTAAAGTCGGGCCGTCATTACCTGGGATGGATATTCGGCGGGCTTTGGTTCATCGGCCTGATCTGCGCCATCGTACTGGGCACCAGCATCGGCAGCAATTTCAGCCAGCAGGTATCAGAGAAGTTTCATGTGAACATGGTGCAGCCTTCTTCACAAACCCTTACGGTAAGGCTTGGTGCCGAACCAGGCAAATTCTATCCCTATACCGTGTTCGATGACGACCATGGCAACGATGACATATTCATGCTTACCAAGAATGAAGATTCGATGCTGGTGAAGCGCGTGACGGTTGAGATCGCCAAAAGTGATGACTCCCTGTACCATGTGTATATGATAAAGATGTCAAGAGGAAAGTCTGTTCCAACTGCGGAGGAGAGCATGCAGAGAATATCTTTTACCGTAAACCAGGCGGACAGCGTACTCTCTCTTCAGAAAGGGTTCGCCATCACGAAGGATTCTAAATTCAGGGATCAAAGGGTGGCGGTGGTTGTGGAAGTACCCGTTGGAAAGAAAGTATTGCTTGACGAGAACGTTGCCTGGTATGATGATTTCAACCTTGATTTCGACCGGGGTTACGCGAGGAATACCGCGTACGATAAACGTACCTACAGGGTGTATATCGGTGTGGCGTATATAATGACCAACTCCGGCTTGGAAAGAGTGAATAAGGAAAACAGGCACGAGGAAGGTTACGATCATGACGCACCCACAGAGAAAACCAGGGAAGAATTGCTGAGAGAAAAAGAGCAGAACGAAAGAGAAAAGAAACGTATTGACGAAGAATTAAAGAAAAGGACCGATAGCAGCGGTTATCGCTACAAACCAGCAGCCTCCCTTTATCATCCTAAACCCACGGCTGCTGACTTGCAAGTAACAGGCAGCGAGCCGGCAACGAATAAGCAGCCAGCCAGACATTTTCTCCTCGGAGACATTTTAATGATGCGGTTCGGCAGCTAACCTTGGTTGAAGTTGGGAGTACAGAACCCTGTCTTGATCACAGGAGAGGGTTCTTCCCTTTTTTTCATCTTCACATTCCGGTTGTTTCAATCGGCCCACCCTTAAACTTATTGTATGAAGGTAATTCTGATCGCAATGGTCGCAGCCATGTTTGCAATGGGCTGCCGGCATCCCTCTATGGGATTTCGCGCATATTTCTGTACTACATCACTGAAGGCTGACAAACACTACCTCTATATTGATAATGTGAAGCAAGGGGTGTTGCCCGTGGTTGAAAGTGTACCGGAAGTTGACCAGGCCTATAACAATGACGGGATACTGTTCGCTGCTTTGACCGGCGGGAAGCATACGGTAGAAGTGAAGGACAGCGGGGGAAAAGTGATCTTTTCGGAAGTGTTGAAAGTGCGCCGTGTAGCGGGTTCAGCCTCCGTAAGCTCAATCGTGAAAAACCCCGCCTGGGATACGCGGGTAAAAGTAAAAGACGATCAACTGGTTTTAGCCCTCATTTATTAGTAAGCACCACACGGTGCTTTTTTTCTGCCCCCTTCGCTCACTTCTCCTATTTTTGCTGCCTAAATTTTTCCCGATGAAGAGCACTCCTTTTACCGGTAAACATATTTCTCTTGGCGCCAAGATGGCCGAGTTCGCTGGATATAATATGCCGATCAGTTATTCAGGAATCAACGACGAGCATGCGACGGTGAGAAAGAACGCCGGCGTATTCGATGTGAGCCACATGGGAGAATTCATCCTGAAAGGCCCTGACGCGCTGGACCTTATCCAGAGGGTAACGAGCAACGATGCTTCCAAGCTCAAGCCCGGCCAGGCACAATATAGCTGTCTTACCAACGAACAAGGGGGGATCGTCGACGACCTGATCGTTTATTGCATCGAGGAAAACAGTGTCTACATGCTGGTGGTGAATGCTTCGAATATTGAAAAAGACTGGAACTGGGTGAGCAAACACAACAACCGGAATGTGGAGATGCATGACATCAGCGATAAGACCTGCTTACTGGCGATACAAGGGCCTAACGCGACCAAGATCCTGCAGCCGCTTACCGATATCGATATTCTCAACCTTAAATACTACACGTTCGTTAAAGGCACGTTTGCCGGCGTTGAGAACGTTCTGATCAGTGCCACCGGCTACACCGGTAGTGGCGGTGTAGAGATATACTTCGAGGATAAGGATGGCAGTGCTGATAAGATCTGGGATGCGATCTTCCAGGCCGGATCCTCGCAAGGGTTAAAGCCGATCGGCTTAGCCGCAAGGGACACGCTGCGCCTGGAAATGGGATATTGCCTTTACGGCAATGATATAGACGATACGACTTCTCCTTTAGAAGCCGGGCTTGGCTGGATCACCAAACTGGCGAAGACCACACATTTCACTGCGAAAGAGATCTTGGAGAAACAGAAATCAGAAGGCATCCGTCGCAAGCTGGTGGGTTTTGAAATGATCGAGCGCGGCATACCCCGCCACGACTACCTCATCAAAGATGCGGAAGGAAAGGAAATCGGTAAGGTTACCAGCGGGACGCAATCTCCTTCATTGAACAAAGCGATTGGCCTGGGTTATGTAACGCTTGACAACGCGGGACTGGATACCGAGATATTCATTGATGTACGTAACAACCCCGTCAAAGCGAAGGTGGTAAAATTCCCTTTTGTATAACCAATAACTTTCTCAAGTCCTGAACTTTGAAAATTTGCGCTCCATAAATGCCCGTTATCACACTTACTACGTTGATCAACGCACCCATCGAGAAGGTCTTTGACCTCGCACGGAGCATCGACCTCCACCAGGAAAGCATGGCACATACCGGGGAGAAGGCTGTGGCGGGAAGATTGTCAGGCCTGATCGAAGAAAACGAAACGGTGACCTGGGAAGCACGCCATTTTTTTCGCAAGCGCAGGCTTAGCTCCAGGATCGTTTCAATGCAAATACCGACTTATTTCCGCGATGAAATGATCGAAGGCGACTTCAGTTCAATTGAACACGATCACTTTTTCCGCGAGGTGACAGGTGGTACCGAGATGAAAGACGTGTTTCGTTACGAGGCGCCGTATGGCATCTTTGGAAAACTTGCATCTCGGCTGTTCCTTACCGCCTATCTCAAAAAGCTGATCAGGGAGCGAAATGGTATCATCAAAACGCAGGCGGAATCACATCAATGAGAGGATGATCCACAGGATAATAATCCCGTCCACCAGTATCAAACCCATCACCAGGTTCCGGAACGTGCGGTTCAGCGAAAGGTTGCGTGCGGCACCATAACAGATCATCGAGATAATGGTCAGGGCAGCTACGATCAGCATGATCACCGTGGCATCCTGTAAAAAGACAGGGAATTTAGCAGCATACCGTTCGATGGCTGACCTGACATCGGTGGAGGCGACGAGATTAAACCAGTAGGCGATGTTCGCCAGGATAAATAGCTGTAACAGCAAGCCGATGATAAAGTATGCCGTGATGGTCTTCCTCATTCTTTTTTGATTTGCTGCCTTGTACTGCGTCTTGTGGCAAACTCGTTAATGTAAATTTTCATCAGTAGCAGGAACATGGCAATGACGATGGGTCCGAATATCAGCCCGACGAATCCAAACAGGTTTACTCCAATAATTACTCCAAAAGCCGTGATCAGCGGGTGAACGTCTCCCCATTTTCTCTGGATCACGATGCGAAATACGTTATCCACCAGCCCGATCACCAGGAACCCCCAAAGTAGTACTGCCGTGCCCTTCCATGAAGGCCCCACGCTGAACATGTATATGCCGAGCGGAATGTACGCGGCCGCCGCACCTACGAAGGGGAGCATGGAAGTGATGGCGGTGATCACGAACCAAAACCAGGGATCAGGCACACCGATGATCAGGTAGCCGACGAGGCCGACCACACCTTGCAGGAATGCGATAAGGGGTACAGCCAACGCATTGTTGTACACCAGCATGTTCATTTCTTTGGCGATGAGGTCGATGTTCTGGTCTTTTAACGGAATGTATTCATATAACATCGTCTCCATTTCCTTGCTTCGTATCAGCTGAGTGACAGCAAGGTGCTGAATGTGGCACCGAGGATCCGGGGTAATGAATTGGCAATGTAAGCACCGGCCTGTTGGAAATTCTGTTCCGAAAGCAATTCGATCTTGTAGCGTTGTTCTATCCCGGCAACGAAAGTGTTGAGCGTGCCAAGCACTTCCTGCGAGTGATTGATGGCATAGGAGAGCTTTGTACCCAGCATTGTCACGAGTATCCAAACAGGTACCAGGACGATGAGGAATGAAAGGAACATCAGCGCAGCGGCCGCGCCACCTCGTCGCCATTTGCGTTTATAAACCAGTTTGTGCATGGTGTTGCGCATCATTACATAAAAAGTAATGGCGCCAAGGAAAGATGGGATGTAGACGGAGATCTCGCCGAAGATCACCCAGCCGAGCCCGATCAAAATAGCGAGGTATCCAATCTGTTTAAGCCGGCTGTTATCGATATATGTTTCCATTCATGCGGTATTGCACGAACAAATTAGTCAAATTTATCAGAACCGGCACCGAACCTTGTCCGCTTCCAGCGAACGATGCGTGAATGGTGCGACATAGGAGGCCGTGAGCTCTAACCCACCGCGCCAGTTAGAAGCAGTGTTCAGTTTGGACACGTTTACGTCGTAACTCAGGCCAAGACTGAGTTTATATATATCCATCTTTATTACGGGGATAAAAGCGTCGTTCCAACGGTAGAATGCGCCAAAGGCGAGGTTCAGTGCCTGTTCTTCGTCGTAATTGCGCTGCAACTCCGTCTGGTATAATACGCCGCCAAGGAACTGCCGGTGGCCACCCTGGATAAAAAGGTCACCGAACATGATGAATCGATTGATCTCGTTCGTAGCATGGTTCACTCCCGCATTGATAACGTATTTATTCTGCAGCGTTGTGGTGCTGTTGTTTTCGTAAAAAGCCACTTTGGGGCGGTTGAAATGGAATACCGCGGCTCCAACATAAAACCGGGAATCGTCACCGAACCCACTGTTGTAAGTAAGACCAGCACCGGCGTCCCAATAAGTGAACCCCGTCCTTGAAAAAATTTGAGCGGTAGCATTGCCGGGGTCAAAGACACCGCCGACAAACTGGTCGCCCATGCGGATCTTGGTAGGATCGAACTGGCTGGTAACCGGCCCCGCCATAAAAGCCATGGAAAGGAAGTCATCGCGGTTTTCGCTGAGCGATTTGTGATAATTCACTACAGGCAGAAGCTGGGTTCTTTTCATCCGTACATCGCCGGCAATATCGTGCGTGGCCTGCAAACCGATCGTTACCCAATCGTTCCATGCGGCGAGTGGAAACTTCACTTCGGCACTCAACGCGCTGGTCTGGAATGGAACCGTCACGCTTTGCCATTGACTGCGATGCACCCCACTTACGCGTACGTCACCGGTGAATACCCCCGCGAGCGCCGGGTTTCTCAACAGTGGCTTCTCGTAAAATTGGGAGAAAGTAAGATCCTGCGCATGCCCGGTCATTACCAGGATAATCATCGAGCAACACCATGCAATTCTTTTCATAATTTGTTATTTAGCCGGCTTAACCGTTTTCAAATCGTTTACCATACACCATTTGTACTTATCCTCGTTCTTACTTAATTATCGCCACGTTTCCTTTATAGGTGTATGGAATATCATTTTCGCAAACCACCTCGCAGGTGTACACGTACACATCCGGTGGCGCTGGAATTCCTTTTACTTTTCCATCCCATCCCTGGCTGTCGATGTTCGGGGTGAAATTTGCTTTCTCGAACACCAGCTGTCCCCAACGGTTGAACACCCTGAAGCTTTTTATTGACTTCACACCTTTGGCGCGAACCGTTAAAATATCATTTATACCATCACCGTCGGGTGTGAACGCATTCGGTATGAAAACCTGGGAACTTTCGCAGAATACCTTGATGCAAACACTGTCACTTCCACTGCATCCAAAGAAATTGGTAGCGGTAACGTTATAACAGATATCTTTTTTCGCTGTTGCAACCGGTGTTGGGCAGTTTGCGCAGCTCAGATCGTTCGATGGGCTCCAGGTCCAAAGTGCAATGGGGCCGTTCGTGACAGTGGGTGCAAGGTTCACGAGCGTACCGGTGGCCACGGTGTGATCGGTTCCTGCATTTACCGTAGGATAATTACCCACGCCGATGGTCACGTATGCGGTATCCTGGAAGCAGTTGTGGGCATCATAACCAATCACCCGGTAAATAGTGGTGAAAGTGGGACTGGCTACCGGGTTCGGGATATTGGTTGCACTTAATCCTGTCGCGGGGCTCCAAACATAGGTGGTGGCACCGGTTGCATTGAGTTGCCTGGTTTGTCCAATACACATTACTGCATCCGGGCCTGCAATGACGTCGATTGGTTGCGGCACCGTTATTAAAATGGTATCCCTGCCTGCACAACCGAAACCGTTGTAACCGGTAACCACATATTGGGTGGTTGTTACGGGCGAGGCAATTGGGTTCGGGCAGGTAGTACAACTCAGTCCCGTGAATGGTGCCCAGTCATAGGTGAACGCTCCGGTAGCGTTCAGTTGAGCGGATTGCCCGCGACAGATCTGCATGTTCGGGTTGGTATTGACAGTGGGCGACGGGTTGATCGTAATTGGTTTTGAGGTTGTGTCATAGCATCCGAACGCGGTGCCTACGATCAGTTGACCGTTGAACGTGCCGGCGGATCCATAATTATTAATAACAGTTGGTGAATTGCCCGTCGCCCCGTTACTAAATGTCCAATTGTAATAGGTGACCGGGTCATTTGAAGTCACCACGGAATTGTAGGTCACCGGTTGATTTACGCAACCGGTATTGTCACTGACGATCGATACGATGGGCTTACTGTCCACTTTTACAAAAACCGGGATGTTGACAGTGTCTGCACAGCCACTCACTCCTTGTGCGATCAGTTGTATCGGCCATGTATTTGTTGAAGTATATACGTGCACCGGGTGTCTTACCGTGCTATTATTTCCATCACCAAAATTCCATTGCCAGCCATTCAGGCCGAAGTATGACCGTGAAGTATCAGTGAATGCAACGGTAGTGGTTCCACAAGTCTTCACCTGGCTGTAAACAAAACCCGCGCTTACATATTCTACACGGATCGTATCGGGGCCCTGTAACGTTCTGCGACATGTTCCCCCTGGTGCGGCGATGAGCTGCGCGGTAGGCACATATATTCCCGGCTGGCTGTATACGTGGTATACAATATGAGCAGTAGTTGAGAGAATGGTGCCGTCACCAAAGTTCCATCGAATTGAATCAGTGCCGGTAACAACGGCTTCAAATCGCACAGGCCTGTCACCACATATATACCCGTTATCATAAGTAAATGACCCATTGGGCCCGGCTGTCACGATCTGTTTGGTGGCAGAATAAGTACATCCATTGATATCTCTTGCCGTCATCGTAACCGTGAACGTACCTACCTGGGTGAAAGTGTGGGTTACTATGTCTCCGGTATCAACATTGCCGTCACCGAAGTTCCAGGTAGTAAGAGAAGAAGGAAGGCTGTGGTTGGTGAACGTTACATTGAATGGTACACAGGTGCTCACCGAATCAGACACTGAGAAAGATCCGGGCAGCGAAGCTACCACCGTCACCTGCTTAATGATGCTATCAGTACAGGCGTTGCCGGGACCGTATTGGCGGATACCGATCAGTTTAACATCGTAAGTGCCCGGGGTGGTATAAGCGTGCGTCGGGTTGGTGAGTTGAGATGTTATCCCGTCATCAAAATTCCATAACAAGCCAGTGATGGTATCACTTTGATTGGTAAAGAACAGTGTATCACCCACACAGATCGGTACCGGCATCACGGTAAAGTTCACCAATGGTTTCGCGAAGACAGATATGGTTTCTGTGATGGTGGTGTCGGTACAGCCATTGCTCGCCTGGATCGACACATTGAATGTGCCAACTGTCAGGTAAGTATGCTGGATCGTATCGATATTATTCGTTGTGCTCAGGAGGTTGCCATCGCCGAAGTCCCAAACAAAATTGGTAGCGCCGGTGGAGTTATTGTAAAAGTTAACTGTATGTGGCGCGCAGCCGGTTTTCTCATTACCGTTCACAGCTACATCCAGCTCAATTGTCCTGGCAGCCACCACCACGTTATACCTGCCTGTATCGCTACCGCAATCATTGGTGGCAATGAGCCGCACGTCAAACGTATCCTGCTGTGCGGTATTGTAAGTATGCTGAACCGGTAAGGTGTTGTTGGTGAAGAAAGGCGCGCTGCCATCTCCGAAATTCCATTGGTAGGTCATATTCGCGCCGAGTGAAATATTATTGAACACGACAGTCAATGGAGAACAACCGTAAGTGATGTTGGGTGTTATGATCGCTTTCGGTTTGGATCTCACCCGAATATCTACCACCTTAATGATCGTATCGCATTGCGTAAACGCCGCGAGTGACACGTGGTATACGGTATCGCCTGCAGTGGGATTTGGCTGAAAGATGATCGTGCCCGGGTTTTGCGCGGATGAGATGATGCCGTTTCCGAAATTCCAATTATAGCTGAACTTGTCTATCAGTGGCGTAGTGTTGGTGAATGTGACTGACAGCGGCCCGCAACCTACGGTATCGCTCGCGTCAAAATCAGTCACCGGTTTTGGTATCGTATAGAACCATCTTTCAGCGCTGTCGTTCTTACAGCCAAACAGGCTGATCGCTTTCATTTTTATATACACCGAATCGCCCGGTGCTACTATCGTATAACCAGGAAAGGTAGTGCCCGTTCCGATCAGCACGCCATTTGCATACCATTCGTATACGCCATTGCGTGTGGGGTAGAGGACTGGTTGAATTACACTATTGTCAATGTTAAATGGCGCGCAATCTTCAAATGGCGCATACACATATTCTGCAAGCGCATCCGGGTTGACGAACACTTCAATCAAAGCCCTTGTTCCTTCACAGCCTAATGGCGTTGCCTGGCTGACATAGTAGTTGGTTACTCCGACAGCGGACGTGGAAGGTACTGGCGCGTTAAGATCCGGTGTACCTCCGGTAGCGCTCGTGTACCACCGGAGTGAATTGCCTGGCGCCGGTGTTGCCGTTAGCGGCACAGACAGCGCGTCGATGCAGTAATTAACGGGTGAAGTTACGGCAGGGGCCGCAGGCAAGGCAGTTACCGTAACCGGTACCGAGGCCTGTGGAGAAACGCAGTTATTCAAAGTCGCGGTCACAAAATATGTCCCGGTATTCACTGCACTCGCGTTGACGATCGTTGGGTTCTGCAGGTTACTTGTAAAGCCAGCAGGGCCTGTCCAGGTATAGACAATTGCTCCAGGTGTAGTCGTATTCGCGGTCAGCAATAATGTTTCACCGTTACATATCGGGCTGTTGCTTCCCGCGGTAGGTGTTGCAGGAGGATTTGGATCCGCCAGGATAAAAGGTCCTACCGTGTTGGATGGGCAACCAACCAATGTGGCCACCCTGATACTTGCATAAGTTCCCGCTGTAAGTCCCGGGATGGTCAGTACGCCGCTTCCGTCAGATGTTATCGTCGTCGAAACCGGTGTGCCATCACGCGTATAAGTCACTGTATAGGCAGTCGAAGCAGACAATCCATTCAATATGATCGAACCGGTGGCGGTCAAACAACCTGTGGGGTTGGTGAACGATGGGTTGATAATAACCGGAGTTGGATTGACTACAACGGTAGTGGTGCCTGCAGCCGAAGGGCAATTCCCGGTGAATGCGGTAGCAACCACGTTATACAGGCCGTTAGCCGCGGTAGTTGCGCCAACGATCGATGGATTCTGTGCGCTGTTGGCAAAACCATTCGGACCGGTCCATGACCAGCTGACTGTTCCGCCGAACGTTGTTGTCGCGGTAAGGAGCAGTGTGCTGTCTGCGCATATCGGCCCGTTGTTGCCGGCCACCGGGGTAGCAGGTGTTTCATTGATCGTAACATTCACGGTGCCGGCCGCGGAAACACAACCATCGAGTGTAGCGGTTACACTATACACACCATTAGCAGCCATTATCGCTCCAGGTATAGAAGGATTTTGTTGTGTGCTCGAGAACCCGTTCGGGCCACTCCAGGTATAAATGATCGCGCCAACCGATGAAGTAGCTGACGTAAGATTGAGCGTATTGCCACTGCAGATCGGGCCATTGCTTCCGGCTGTTGGTGTGGCGGGGGGATTTGGATCAGTAAGCGTGATCGATGCGATAACATTCGAAGGGCAACCGGTTAGGGTCACGCGTATGTTCGTGTAGGTGCCCGCTACGAGGTTGTTGATCAACACGGAACCGCCCGCATTGGATGTGATACTAACTGATTGAGGATTCCCGTTGAAATTGTATTGAACCAAATACAGGGTGGAAGCCGCTAATCCATTCAAAGTAATGGACCCGGTGGGCGTGGTACACTGCGTTGGATTGGTAAAGCTGGTGGTAGTGATGACGGGAGTAGGATTGATCACTACAGTGGTGCTGCCGGTAGCAGAAGGGCAATTCCCGGTAGTAGCGGTAGCTATCACAGTATAAATTCCATTTGCCGCCATCGTGATATTCGGTATGGAAGGATTTTGAGATATGCTATTAAAGCCATTGGGGCCTGTCCATGACCACGTCATTGTTCCGGCACTGGCGGTAGACGCCGTGAGGTTGAGTGTACTGTCTGAACAAACGGGTGAATTGCTTCCGGCTACCGGCATAGCTGGTGTTTGATGTACCACGACATTCACCGTTCCTGCCGCGGAGGTACAACTATTGATCGTGACGGCTACGGTATAGGTCCCGGTTGCCGCTGTGGTTACATTGGTGATCGATGGATTCTGATCTGTGCTCACGAATCCATTGGGCCCTGACCAGGCATAGCTTGCTGTACCTGGGGATGTAGTGCTCGCGGTAAGATTTAAAGTATTGCCACTGCACACCGGTCCGTTGCTCCCTGCCGTTGGTGTGGCAGGAGGTGTTGGGTCAACCAGCGTGAATGGCCCGATTACATTCGAAGGGCAGTTGTTCAGCGCTACAGATATGTTGGTATAGGTTCCTGCGGCAAGGTTCGGGATCACCAGCGTGCCACCCGCATCTGATGAAAGCGTGGCGGTCTGAGGTGTGGCGCCTTGCGTATAATTCACCGTATAAGAAGTGGAGGGCACAAGCCCTGTCAACGTGATCGACCCTGTTGTCGTCGCACAGTTTGTCGGGTTGTTCGCGGTACCGTTAATGTTCGCGGTAGGATTAACAACAACAACGGTTGAACCCGGCGCGGAGGGGCAGTTCCCTACTGTTGCCGTGGCAATCACATTGTATGTGCCGCCTTCAGCGGTAGTGGCATTACTGATCGTCGGATTCTGAAGCGCGTTACTAAAACCGTTTGGTCCTGTCCAGGCATATGTTACGCCAGCGGATGGCGTGCTGGCAGTTAAATTGATGGTTCCACCGGAACAAACGGGTGAGTTGCTACCCGCGGTAGGCGTGACCGGCGTCGCATTCACAGTAACATTTACGGTGCCTGCCCCGGAAGTACATCCATTCAGCGTTGCGGTTACGCTATAGGTTCCCGTTGCAGCTACGAGCGCATTGGTGATCGAAGGATTTTGCGTTGTACTGTTGAATCCATTGGGCCCGCTCCAGGCGTAAGTCACTCCGGGTGTTGCAGAGTTGGCGGTGAGCAGCAAAGTGTTCCCGCTACAAATTGGTGAATTGCTTCCAGTAACCGGTACAGAAGGCGGCGTGGGATCAGAAAGCGTGAAAGGTCCTACGGTGTTCGAAGGACAATTATTTAATTCCACAAATATGCTGGTATAAGAACCAGCCGGCAGGTTCGTGATCGTGATGGATCCGCCTGCATTAGAAGAAAGCGAGACATTTACCGGGTTGCCGTTCTGTGTATAGCGAACGGTGTAGATGGTAGATGCGTTTAAGCCATCCAGGGTGATTGAACCGGTAGACGTTGCACAAGTTGTAGGATTGACAGTACTGCTTCCACTAATGTTTGGTGTAGGATTTACTGCTACTACTGTAGTGCCTGCGCTTGAGGTACAGGAGCCTAGTGTAGCGGTAACAGAATACGTTCCGGCGGCAGCGGTAGTTGCAGTTGCTATAGACGGGTTCTGAACACTGCTTGAAAAAGCATTGGGTCCTGTCCATGCGTAAGTGGCTCCACCGGTTGTTGTATTCGCGGTAAGGTTCAACGGATTTCCTGAACAGACCGGTGAGTTGCTTCCAGCTATGGGAATGACGGGTGTTTCATTTATCACGGGTGTTGTTGTTCCTGCCGCGGACGTACAACCATTAATGGTGACCGTTACGGAATATGTTCCAGCTGCGGCGAGCGTCACATTTGTTATGGATGGTGTTTGGCTCGTACTGGTAAATCCACTTGGTCCGCTCCATGACCAGGTAGCGGTGCCCGGAGAAGTGGTATTGGCGCTGAGTGCAAGTGTATTGCCACTGCATATGGGCGAATTGCTTCCAGCAACGGGAGTTGCAGGAGGTGTTGGGTCGACCAGCGTAACCGGGCCAACAGTATTAGAAATACAACCATTCAAGGTGACGGTGAGGTTAGCATAGATACCGGCTAAGAGGTTGGGGATCACCAGCGAGCCTGTACCATTACTTGCGATCGTTGCAGGCGTAGCCGGATTCCCATTGAATGTATAGTTGACGGTGTAGGTGGTATTGTTTGTAAGACCGTTGAGCGTGATCGACCCGCTTGGGGTAGCGCAGTTAGTAGGATCGGTGCTCGTTGTACCGCTGATGTTTGGCGTTGGATTGACGATAACGGTAGTCGTTCCTGCTACTGAAGCGCAACTTCCAAGGGTAGCGATCACGGAGTAAACTCCCGCATCCGCAATTGTCACATTGCTTACTGAAGGATTCTGCACACCACTGTTAAAACCATTTGGTCCTGTCCATGCGTATGTCACACCCGCCGTTGAAGTGTTAGCGACCAGGTTCAGGGTAGCACTGGTGCACAGGGGACCATTATTCCCCGCGGTTGGCGCAACCGGTGTCGTGTTGACGACCACGCTGACAGTTCCGGCAGCGGAAGTGCAATTAGCGATCGTGACAGTTACATTATACGTGCCGGTAGCCGCTGTTGTCGCGTTAGAAATACTTGGGTTCTGCGTATTGCTTGTAAAGCCATTCGGTCCGCTCCAGGTATAAGTAGCTACGCCAGGCGATGTAGTGTTTGCATTAAGCGTTAATGTATTTCCCGCGCAAATGGGAGAGTTGCTGCCAACGGTAGGTGTGTTCGGTGCAGTAGGGTCAGCAAGCGTAACAGGGCCGAACGCATTCGAAGGGCAGGTGCCGAGCGTAACGGTTATATTATCGTATACACCTGCGGCAAGATTTGGTATAACGACCTCACCACTTCCATTCGAAGTTAATGAAACCGGTGTTGCCGGATTACCGTTGAAAGTATAGTTGGCCGTATAGGTAGTGTTATTCGCCAGGCCAGTTAGTGTTATAAATCCTGTAGCCGAAGCACAACTCGTTGGATTTGTCCCGCTTCCACCACCGATTACCGGAGCGGTATTCACGACCACCGTTGTGTTTGTTGCCGGTGATGGACATCCACCCGCAGTTGTGATCAATGTGTAAACGCCTGCGTTTGCCGGTATGCCATTACTGATGGTCGGGTTTTGTGCATTGCTGGTAAATCCATTGGGACCTGTCCAGGAAAAAGTAGCACCTGCGGTTGTGGAGTTACCGGTTAGATTAATTGTTTGACCGCTACAAATCGGGCTGTTACTTGAGGCGGAAGCATTCACCGGCGGGCGCACGGTTACAATCACCTGTTCGGATTCGCCCGTACACACCGGGGAACCGGGATTATATACTACGATGGTATATGTGACTGTAACATCAGTTGTGCCTGTATTGGTGAGCGTGTTTACGATCGAGATGGTAGTAGAAGGTGAAGCCTGGTTTGAATTGCCCGTAAGTGTTCCGCCGGCAATGGATGAGCTCCATGTATACTGTGCCCCCACCAGCGAACTGGTAAGGGAAATGGTGAGTTGTTCACCACTGCATAGTATAGGCGCGGAAGGTGCGGGCGTGAAATCTGGAATGGGCTTTACGGTTACATCTAAATTGAACGCGTTCCCATTGCAGCCGTTGGCGATGGGTGTGATCACATACCGCACTACCGCGTCAACGCTCGCAGATGGATTCGTGAGTGCGTCGTTGATCGTTGCACTTGTGCCTGCCGCCGTATTGCCAGTAGCACTGCCGGAAATGACACTGGAGGTCCAACTGAAAGTACTGGATGGGACAGAAGATGTGATCGTATAATTGAGGTTGCTTCCACTGCAGACCGTTCGCGTGGCAGCGCTGGTGATGTTATTGTCTGGATGGATGATGATTTGGACGGTGTCGCGGACCACAGGGCATACAGATCCTGCAGGTGGAGTAGCAGTGTAAATGAGCCGAACTGTGCCATTCGATTTATCAGTTCCACTAAATGTATAAGCAGGATTTGAAATGTTGGGATTTGAAATTGAACCCGTACCAAAGCCTGGCTGGATACTCCATACCGCGGTGTACCCTGCCGGCCCGGATGAAGATCCGTTGAGATTAACCGAGGCGGTCGAAAAACATACAGCCTCGTCGGTGCCTGCATTCACAGTCACCGGTTGGTAGAACAATATTTGCTGTGTAGCGGAATCGATCCCGCAATCATTGGTGAATCTTACTTTGACGTTGTAGGTGCCATAGGCATTGAACTGCACTTGTGGATAGCGGGAATTCGCGTCCGTGCCCCCAACGAATGTGACAGTGCCGGGCGTAAAGGTCCATTGGTATGCCAATGTCCCGGTGTTGACGTTGTACGTTGTTACATGTCCTGGTGAGGTCAGAAAATTCAGTGTTTGCAGTCCGCAGTATTGCTGGTTGCCAGGGAGATTCACATCCGCATCCAGCAAGAGAGAAACAGTTCTGTCCCTGGTGAATGTTCCGCAGGAGTTACTGATCGTTAAGCGGATGATATAATTACCCGGTTCAAGGAAAGTGATCTGCGGAATGGAGTCGGTTGCACTCGGTGTGATGGTATAATGCACACCCAGGGTTGCCGGCGCAAGAGATGGCGACAACAATACCTGCCAGTTCCAGTTAAAAGGCCTGCACGAGCTGGTATTCGTAAGGTTGGCAATGGTCACCACCAAAGGCGCACAGCCCGCAAGAGAAGCCTGGCCATTCATCGAAAAGTCCGGCACCGGAACTTCCTCGATACAGATGTACATGGTGGTGTCGTCGCTACATGGATCGTTCAGTGCCACCAGTTGTACGGAGTGCATACCCGGCGTGGAGAACGAATGTACCAGGTTCGTTGCGCTGCTGGCGAAAGAGCCATCAACGTACCATTCGTATAGGGTGGAATTGGTACAGTTCACCGCATTATTGTTCCCGGAAAGCCCGACCTGGGACGTATTGGTGAAGGTGATGTTGGTATTCAGGCAACCATAAGTTGGATTGATGAAATTTGCTTCCGGGCGTTCCCATACCTTGGCAAATGAACTGATCGGTGTGAAGCTATTTGAACAAAACTGGTTAGATGCAGTCACACTGACGCGAAAGGCATTATACTGGTTCGGCGTGATATCTGTGATAGCAGGTTGTCCACAGGAAGTCTGTGTATATTCATGATCCACCGCCCCGTTGATCGTCATTAACTGGCAATGGGTATAGGTGGTTGTGTTGCCGTCGCCCCAGTTGATCGTATAAATAGTTCCAGGGTAATTGTTCTTGATTCCGCCCGCTGCAGTGGTGTTGATCGTGTATTCTTTCGTATCGGGCAAGCAGATCTCGTTAGAACCTGCGGTTTGCAAGCTCAGGTTACTGGTGGAAGCCAGCACCAGGAAGCTTTTTATGGAAATGCTGTTATCAGCGTTCCGGATAGTTAGCTGGACGGTGTAATAATTTCCAACCACCATTGTGAAGCTGATGGATGTCGCGCCTACAGTAGCCGCCACGTTATTTCCAAGGCTATCGAGCACTTTCGCAACAAGCGTTTTACCACCAGGTACAGAGACGCCCAGGTTGAGTGTGGCATTGCTGATGATGAGACATCTGCCAAAAGTGGAGTCGTTGATCGTATTGGTGGGGCTGGTGGTAGGATTCGTAACCGGCGTGGTGGCAGTGGCAACTATTGTGAACGGGTTACTTGTAGCTACCGGTCCTGCGGGGCTGGTAGACACTACCCTCACCCTGTAGTTCCCGCCTGGTGCGGTCCCTGCGGGTATGATGCCGTTGACAAAAGGCGTAAAGAAGCTGTTATAAGTACCGATGAGTGTGCCCGGAAAATTACCTGCCGCATCCGAAAGGTATAATTGGAAAGTGTTGGCCTGGTTGAAGCAGCCACCGCTGAGCTGGATGGGTACCGTGATGCCGCCACCGGCACCATATGAAGCCGTACTGAAGTTCGTATTGTCAATAGTAATCGTCTGTGCATCGGCAATAAGCCCGATTGCGCCCAACACCAGAATGAAAGCCAGTCTTCGAATCAAATTTTTTCTCATCAACTGTTACTCTAAAGGTTTAAAAGTCCCGGCAATACCGGAGTTGATTTTCAAAGGATCATTGGAAAAGAAAAGCGTTGACGGCCGGAACTGGATATGCATCCGGCGGTCATCGCCTTAACGTGGTGTTTTCAACAGGTAAACACGGCTATCCCAACAAAGATTGCCGCTGTGATGGGATGCCTTTCGAACAGGAGGACCTATCACTGCCAGTACCGCGTGGTACGGTCTGCTAAAATGCCGAAAATTTCCCGGTTTACCGCTTAAAAAAGAAGTAAATCACCCATCAAAAAAGGGTATTCCAAAACCAGTTGAATCCCAGGGTTATGATAAGCTCCGGGGTATAATCAGATCTTCACTTTTTTCCAGCGTCCCCGCCGGAACAAGATGACACCTGCAATGGATATCGCTGTCTCGGCGGTAACGATGGCTATGAAAACCCCGGTCGGGCCCATTTCCAGTATCACCGCCAGCCAATAGGCGAGCGGTATCTGGAAGGCCCAGAACCCGAAGAGATTGATCCAGGTTGGGGTGCGACTATCACCCGCTCCATTAAACGCGTTCATCATCACCATGCCAACGCCGTAGAAGATGTAACCCAGGCTCACGATGCGTAATGCCCTGACGCTTACATTGATCACATCCTCATCTTTGGTCATCAGGCCAACGCAGAATTCGGCACCCACCAAAAAGAATAGCGAAACAAAGGCCATGAACAACGTATTGTATTTCGCCACTTTCCACACGGAACGCTCGGCCCTTTCGGGTTGGTTTGCACCCAGGTTTTGCCCGACTAAAGTAGCGGCGGCATTGCTCAGACCCCAGGCCGGCAATATGAAGAAAACAATAAGTCTTATCGCTATGGTGTAGCCCGCGATCACATCGTCGCCGTAGCGTGAAATGATCTTTATCAGCACCATCCAGCTGGCCGAAGCGATGAGGAATTGTAAGGTGGCGGTAGACGCGACATTGATGAGCGATTTCAGTATGTTCCAGGCGGGCAAAAAATGTTGCCTTTTCATACGGATAATTCCCCTGTTATTAAGTAAGTGATAAACCTGGTATATCACACCGACACCTCTTCCTATTAATGTGGCGACGGCAGACCCTTCAAGACCTAACTCGGGGAAGCCTGCCCATCCATTGATCAATAAAGGGTTTAATATGATATTGAAAATATTGGCGATCCATAAGCTCTTCATTGCGATCGCGGCATTACCTGCGCCACGAAAAACCCCGTTGATCATGAATAGCAGCATGATCACAACGCTGCTGGAAAGGAGTATCCGTGTGTACCCCGTCCCTTTCGTCACCACTTCTTCACTCCCGCCCATTATTGCAAGGATTTCCCCGGCGTATATCGCACCTAGCACGCTGATGATCACCGTTATGCCTAACGCCAGCATGATCGCCTGCGCTCCTGAACGGGATGCTTCTTCATGATTTTTTTCTCCCACACGCCTTGCCACCATTGCTGTTGCGGCCATGCTAAGGCCAATTGCAATAGAATAAACAATGGTGATCACCGATTCTGCCAGGCCAACCGTAGAAGTAGCATAAGTGCCTAGTTTGCTCACAAAGAAAGTATCTACCACGGCGAACACCGATTCCAGGCTCATCTCCAGGATCATGGGGATGGCCAGCAGTATCACCGCCCTTCGCATGCTGCCCTTTGTAAAATCCTGGTGCTCGCTGGAAAGTGATTGTTTTATGAAAGAGAAAATACCCTGTCTCTTATTCGTATGTGTGGTCATTGATTGTGTTTAAGCCCCGACGGGGAGATTACGAAAGCTGTGAAATTCCTGCGCCGCGCATGGCATTGCAGTGTCGACCGCGGTATCAATCGCAGCGATAGGTTGTAAATCGGGCTTAAGCGATGTATCTAAGCCCTGCTTAGATCTTCATATGCTGTGTATTGAATAAAAAAATCCGCCAATAACAAACACTTGTTCATCATATGGCGGACTTTAAAATGTTGCTCCTCAGCCCCGACTTGAACGGGGGACCCTCTGATTAACAGTCAGATGCTCTAACCAACTGAGCTACTGAGGAGTTTGTTATTCCTTTCTTCCCGGTGGCCCTCTGATTAATCCCGCACGTGCGGGACTCTAACCATCTGAGCTACCGAGGAGTTTCCGAAATGGTTTTTTCGGGGCAGCAAAAATAGGAGATTTTGAATACCTCCCAACAGGTTTTTTAAAGTTTTTGGCAATGTTCCAGGCCGCGGGGTTTGTGATCTGGTAAAATTTGATAATATTAGGAGGGCTTTTGTGCATTTTGGATGAAAGCCTGATCTTATCCCTTTGTAAACTAAACCTACCACTATGAGAAAATTAAATGCGGCCATCGCCGCCCTCTTTATTTTCATCGTCCTGTCAGCTTTTTTCAGCGCCAATTTCCATAAAGGGGCGCAGGAGTTAAAGATCACAATGGACGACGGGGACACTTATTCATTCCTCGATCTCAATCTTGACTTGTATGACAACATTCACGATAGAGAAAACCCGGATTATTACACGGCCAACCTTTTTTTTGATGCGGATACGCTTACCGTTCCGGGATCCGGGGAGCTCGAGCAATTTGCAACCGGGAATAATAATGCGAAAGACCTTATCAGTTACGTTAACAGGATCTCGCTTGGCCGGGGGCTCGGTTACCGGAATGTTTACGATCGTAAAGGCAGCAGCGATGGGACAATAACCGACCACCGGTATGCCTTCCTGGACAGCGCTGGTTATATTGTTTGGAACAAGACCGACAATTTCAGCGAATATTATCATTCGCTTTTTAAGTCTCAACTGGCGAGAGGCCTCCTATTCAACGAAGCGTTGGGTATCGTCCACCGAATGACTCAAAAATACCCGGCGGACTTTAAGAAACGCGTTATCACCGAGATTGACAGCCTTATTGTTTTCACAAAGTCATTGAAGAAGCGGGTGTATTCTGAAAATAAGGATTTCAAAGTTTACTGGGAGGGGTTTATTTACAGGCGATACTTCGTTGATAAGGTTCCTGCGGCGGAAATTGAATCAGCACTTAAAAAGGCCAGGAACACGTTGTCGGCCGTTAAACCGTTAAGTGACCATGGTCATAAGGTGACGTTCAATAACTCATTCACTGTGTATTCATCCGCAGGCGTTTTCATACTTGCGTCAGAATCAAATAAAAAAGAGCTGTCATTTAATGGGGCTATCGAACAAGTGAAATACATCAAAGGCAAAGGCTTTGAAATAACCTATACTGACAAGAAGCGGAAGTTGCATTCGGTAACCTACACGGCGCAATTGAAAAAAATTTAGGTCAATATAAATGCTCGGACCGGTAAGGGTAACGGATATGATAGAGGTCGCGCACCTTCTGTAAGATCCTTGTCCTGAGTTCCTCGATGTTCTGCCTTTCAGTAGCGGAGACGAAAATGGAGTTTCCTTCGGTGAGATTGTCCCACTTTTCGTGGAGCTCCCGAAGGATCTCCTTTTTTACATCATCGCCCAGCCACTCGTCAAAATTCTTTTCCTCGTACTGGTCTACTTTATTGAAGATGGTGAGTATGGGCTTTTCAAACGCTTTGATCTCCTGCAAGGTCTTGTTGACTACGCCTATCTGTTCCTCGTGCTGTGGGTGGGAGATATCTACCACGTGTAGCAGGATGTCTGCTTCGCGAACCTCGTCGAGGGTGCTTTTAAAGCTCTCTACCAGGTGGTGCGGCAATTTGCGGATGAACCCAACCGTATCGCTTAGCAGGAATGGTGTGTTTTCAAAAACAACTTTCCGCGTAGTGGTATCGAGCGTTGCGAATAGCTTATTCTCTGCGAACACCTCGCTCTTCGTGAGCAAATTCATCAACGTACTCTTTCCAACGTTGGTGTAACCTACCAACGCCACCCGGATAAACTCGCCCCTGTCTTTTCGTTGGGTAAAGGCCTGTTTGTCTATTTCTTTCAGGCGTTTCCGGAGTAGGGTGATTTTTTCACGGATGATACGCCGGTCTGTTTCGATCTCGGTTTCACCAGGACCTCTTGTACCGATACCTCCGCCCAGTCTTTCAAGGTGACTCCACATACCGCGCAGCCTCGGTAATATATATTGATATTGTGCAAGCTCCACCTGTACTTTGGCCTGCGCGGTGCGGGCTCTTCTTGCAAAAATGTCCAGTATCAGGTCGCTGCGATCGATGGTCTTAATGCCTACCGCTTTTTCAATGTTTTGTATCTGTGATCCGCTGAGTTCATCATCAAAAATCAACAGGTCGATATTGCGGCTGCTGACGTACGTTCGTATCTCTTCGAGCTTTCCTTTTCCTAAGAATGTCCGGCTGTCGGGGTGTGGCAGTTTTTGGGTAAACCTTTTTACAGTTATGGCACCGGCTGTCTCGGCGAGAAAAGCAAGCTCCTCCAGGTATTCATCCACCTGCTCCTGCGTCTGGTCTTTTTGAACCAGCCCTACCAGAACCGCCCGTTCTTCCTGCTGAATCCTTTGCTGCTTTTCTATCAAGTGCTATAGTTTAGTATTGCTATATAAAAGAAAGTGCCATAAAAATAAAACCCCGCCGGTGATTGAGGCAGGGCTTTATATTCAATCTGTTTGTTTAAAGTCCACTGATGGTTAGCCCGATGGACCAGGGACGTAATTCAGGTCCTACACCTTCTTTCAATAATGTAGTTATCTGGTATGCGCCATGCAGCGAGAAGATGCCGTATCCTACTCTCGCGGTGGCCGCGATCTTTGTTCCATTAAAGAATTTCTTGTCTGCCTCTTTCACAATATACTTGCTTCCGTAAAGGCTGGTCTCCGCTTTGTTTTGGAGGTCCTTTCCTTTAGTGAAAGCCTTGAGCATCGTACCCACTTTTGCACCCAGTGCGAACTTGAATCCGCCATCGGTTGAATTGGGATTGGACGTATATCTTAATTCAACCGGTGCTTCCAGGTAGATCGTGGTTAATTTGTATTTGCTGAAATGATCCAGGCTGTCAGCCCTGCGGAAAGGCAATGTTGCCGCCGTAGACTTAAGGTCGATGTTCATTTTATCGAAGAAGATGTTGCTGCTGCCGATACCCGCCCCGTAAGCTACGCTCAACTTAGGGTTGTTCTGGAAAGGCTTCCCGAACATGAAATAGATATTGAAGTGCCGTGAAAATCCTTTTGTCCGGATGCTGTCTGGTTTGCCGGACCACCCATCGGCGCCAAACTGTATCAGCATGTGATCGCTGGCTTTGTCGGTGATGCCTACCTTGATATTTTGCGGCGCGGTAGTGGTATCCTGGGCAAACACGGAAGTGGCTGCGAAAAAGGAGATAAGCAGTGCGAAAATTTGTTTCATCCGGAGTCTTTTGTTTTGTTTTGGCCTGTAGCCTTCTTTTCGCCACCCGGGGGCAGGTCAGGTTAAGGCTGTATTGGTGATCAATGGTGTAAGGAGGCAAAAATAGCTGAATCAAACACTTATTGGGTTAAAATAAAGTCAAAAAGGGGCAGAGATTTATTTGCAACAGGGCATGGGCGGGGCTATTTTGCGGTTGCAAGCGCTATTCCAATTACATGAATGACCATGAGTATGGATTCTTTTCTCGACGGCAAGAGCATTTTACTGGTAGAGGATAACACCATCAACCAGATGCTGGTTAAGTATACGCTGTCGGCTTCGGGAGCTATGGTAGACATCTGTGATACGGGCTCCAAGGCATTGGAGAAATTGCATCACAAGCGGTATGATTTCATTCTTATGGACATTCACATGCCGGAGTTAGACGGTTTCCAGACAACCGAGATCATCAGGAATGAACTAAAACTGGATACTCCTATTCTTGCAATGACAGCGCTTTCGATCGGTATTGAAGAAGAAAAATGTTTTCGTGTAGGTATGAATGGATCCGTTTCCAAACCTTTCACCATTGATATCCTGAATACCGCGCTGGCAAAATGGGTGTATCGACAGCGTTCACCGGAATGACCCGTTTGGCATCCTTAGTAGATAATAGTATATTCAAGCTCCTGACAAGCCCTCCGCAAAAATGAAAATCCTGGTCGCCGAAGATGAAGCCCTGATGCTCGCCGCCCTGGTGAGAAACCTGGAAACTGACGGGTACGAGGTGATCAGTACCACCGATGGCAGGGAGGCTTTGGAAAAATACCGCACCGAATCACCCGACCTGATCATCACTGATATACTGATGCCCTATACATCCGGCCTGGAGCTGATTGGTATTGTAAAATCAAACCCGGAAAAGAATATCCCGATCATTGTTCTTTCGGCCCTTGGCCAGGAAGCAACAGTGCTTGAGGCTTTCAATCTTGGCGCCGATGATTTTATCGCTAAGCCATTCAATCCGGGTGAGCTGAACCTGAGGGTCAAAAGGCTCCTTAAACGGAAATAGCTTATTTTGCTTTACTGATACCGACGCTCATGAAGATTCTTATCGCGGAAGATGAGCCGCTTATCCTCCAGACCATTGAATTAAAACTGAAGAAAGAGGGGTACGAGGTGATCGCCTGCGTAGACGGACTTGATGCTTTGCAAAAGATCGACTCCGAAAAGCCAGACCTGATCATTACCGATATAATGATGCCATATATGTCCGGGCTTGAAGTAGTTCG
>JAJTCI010000187.1 GCA_021323155.1 Chitinophagaceae bacterium
TGGAAGCATTACGAGCGATGGATCTCGGAGATACTGGCTGACTGCTGGGCGATGGGACACCTGGGTGTCTGCGCCACGCAGGGGCTAATGGGTGTGGTAACGCTGCCGAAATATTTCCAGTTCCGATTAGACCTCTCCGATCCGCACCCCGCGCCCTATGTGCGTGTGAAGCTGAGCTGCGCTTTTGGCAAAGCACTCTTCCCGCACCCGCAATGGGACAGGATATGGAAGCTGTGGCAAACCTTCTACCCTACCGAAGGATTACCGGCGGAGAAACTGCAGTTGCTGCAGGACCTGGAAAAGACCGAACAGGAGTTCGTAAAGACCGTATTGAATCACCGGGCGGCATCGATGAAAGGAAGATCGCTTGCAGAGATCCTGCCGTACAAAGAAAGGCAGCCACAACAACTGCAGCAGGTCTACAACGCCTGGAAAGAAAAACCCGTGTTTATGGAATCCGCAGCGCCAACCCTGGTATTCGCCGTGCTGGGCCACGCGAAACATAACCTGTTGATCGACGAAATTGAAGAGAACCGGTTACTTACGCAACAACTGCGTAACTGGGCTTATAAAAGACACTGATAAAACATTAACCATTTAAAAAATCAAGTTATGCCTGAAAACAATCCCATAGATCCCAAAAAAGCTGCGCCTGCAGAGAAGAAATTATCACCGGAAATAGAGGCGCTTGCTCAGCCTTTGCCCGTTACCGCACAGGGAAGTTTTTATTCCACGCAGGCCGCGCAGGAGCCGGCCACCCGGGTAGAGATCGTTTCACCGGAAGCGGATATCCAGCTCACCACCGCGCAGGCGCAGGATGCACAGCTCTGGGATATCATCCGTACACGCGGCCTCAACTTCGATGTCTACCGCAAGTGCATGGATTCGATCATACGCTGCGATGACGGCAAAGGCGGCGATCATGTAAAATACCGGCTGCCTTTCACCAGCTCGAAAGCGTATGGCGTTTTGAAATTCGCTACCGAGGCTTATGTGCGCATTCTTGACCTGAACGAATCCGACCGCATACCTGCTGCAGGCGAGGCCGTAGAAACCGCCGTACCGGCGTTAGCAGGATCACCTTACCTGGACCGCATCTCGCAGAAGATATCTGATTTTACTGCACCGGCTACCTGCAAAACACCAAAGGACCTCCGTAAAAAACCTTTACTCATTGAACTGATCTGGAACTACTGGCACGAAGAAGGTATGCTCACGCAAACCATGCATGCCATCGCCATGCGTTTCCAGAACATGCGCAGCAACGGCACACACGATCCACTGGCCAACCTGGAGATCGACTGCCTCCGCCCGATGAACAATGTGCTTTGGGGTTATATCCAGGACGCGCAACACCGCCTCACCGCGGTAAGAAGGGCCTATGAATACGATCACCATTATGGCATCAAGCCAATGGCGAAGCTGATACCTAATTTCAATCCCGCGGACAGCCGTTCGAAATTCATAGAGTCATTCCACAACCTGCTCTATCGTTGCACCGCGTTCTATAAGGAATCAGATGACCGCATGAGAAATCCCGATGCGTTCCCGGTCCTCAACGCGCTGAAGGAAGTACACATGCTGTTATCGGAAGGCGCGCACAACCAGTTCGGCGACCTGCCTACCACCGCCCGTGTTGAAATGCTGATGGAACAATGGATCCTCGCGCAACCCGAGATCAGGGAATTCCTCGGTGGCAGGGTGATGACACCTTATGATGAGCCATGGATGGATCGCGTAGACACCATGAAGACATTACAAGGATGGCCGCAGACCAGCGTCTCCCATTACCACGACCTGGGTAAGTTTGGTGAGCAGGTATTGCTGAGCATCCGGTGGGCCGATTGGTCACAGGTCAACGATCGCCAGTTCGCAGCTATATGGGCCAACGGCTGGAGAAACGAGATCCAACGCTATATCTATTGCTACCAGGCAGTGACCGGTGTTGACCTTGGAATGGATTCCGTGGAAGTAAACGCCACCGCAACCAAGGCGCTCATGCCCAGCGTACTGATACAAAGAAAATTCCAGCAACAACGCATACTGAAAAGGAACGCCTGACAGTAAAGTTGACGGGAATATGAATGGACGGTCACCCGCACAAAGGGTGGCTTCCCTTCTTATCGTCGCCCAAACCCATGCTTATGATCATCGACTGCCATTGCCACGCGGGAAAGGGTGACGGTCTCACCGGCCCCTGGGATACCGATGCGTCGCTGGACAACTACCTGCAGTGGGCGGATGAATGCGGCATCAATAAGACAGTGCTCTTCGCTGCCTTCAACAGCAACTATGTAAAAGCAAACACGGCGGTCGCGAGGATCGTCGCCTCCAACAGGAAGCGCTTCTATGGTTTCGCTTTCGTGAACGCGGCAAAAGACGCCGGTAATATCTACAGCATGGTGCACACCGCTGTAATGAAGTACGGTTTCTGTGGCATCAAGGTGCACCGCTACGACGCATCCATCAGCCGCGAGGTCTGCGCCACCGCTAAACAGTTGCGCCTGCCCGTGCTGTACGATGTGATGGGCGAAGTGCAGCAACTCCACCTGCTGGCGAAAGAATATCCCACTGTGAATTTCATCATACCGCACCTGGGAAGTTTCGCGGATGACTGGAAATCGCAGGTGGCCTTTATCAGCGTGATCGAACGCTACCCGAACATCTATACCGATCTCTCGGGGGTCAGGCGGTTCGACCTTGTGCAGGAAGTGTACGAAAGAGCAGGGGCGGGCAAGATACTATTCGGCTCCGACGGACCATGGATACACCCGGCCACCGAACTCATCAAGATCACAGCGCTGCACACATGTGTGGAAGACAAGAACAAAATGCTCTCCGGCAACTTCCTGCGCTTAACCAATAACATTCATTCTAAAAACCCTGTTTATGTGTGAAAATTGCAAACGACTTCAATTACGTCCCGAATACGAAACCATGCTCCACGAGGAGAACGAATACCAACCCGAATACGAAGGCCTTTACCAGGAAGAAGAATGGAGCAGCTTCACCGACGCGGCAAAGAAATACGCCACCGCCGCGAAAGATTATGTAAGCCCCTTCTTTAGTTGGGTAGGTGGAATGGCGCCTGGGGGTACCACTACGCCATCTTACCCAAAAGCACCCACCGAACAACAACTTGTACTGGCTGCCATCGCAGCGGGCCAGCGTGACGAGAATGCGCTCACCAACACCGTGTTCAATAAACGGCATCCCGAACTCGGTGGAAGGGCCTTGCAGAAAGGCATGCCGAACTTCTCCACGCTCAGCGGTGAATGGATCAGCATCCGCGACACCATCGTGCGCCCGGCTTTGAGGGCACCATCATATCCTGTCACACCTTCCGTTCCTTCCACCGGTGGTGGCAAGGTGAGCCTGCAGACCATTCTCAACGCGATGAACCGGAAAGGATACGTGGTGTATGAAAAGCCTTACCAGCTGAACATCGTCGGTGTGCGCGCGAACAATCCCACGCCCAACAGTTTCGATGACAGCATCAATGTATTCTACCGCGACAATACCGGTACCTGGCAGTTCAAAAGCAACCCCGCCACTACAGATCCCGGCTTACATTACCTCAAGACACCGATGAACCCCGCCGGTACCGCCATCGTGTTGCCGGGGCAGTATATCAACTCGCACAAGATCGGCCTGCATCGCGGGGAGTACACCGCGCTGGTGCAGCAGAACAATGTAAAAGTGATCCGCGATACGAACAAGGACAGTCGCCTCGATTTTGGCAATACCAACGTGGTGAATGGCGTGTATGGCATCAATATCCACCGCGCCACTTCGAATGGTACCAGTAAAGTGGTGGACCGTTATTCAGCGGGCTGCCAGGTGTTCTCCAGCAGCGCCGACTTCGCGGCTTTTATCGCGCAATGCGAGAAGCATCGCGGTCTGCATGGTAATAATTTCACTTATACGCTCCTGGAAGAAGGAGACCTCTGATCAGTTGAGCTGGTCATCCGCGGCAGGTTCAAACTGGTTGTTCTTGAGGAATTGTTGAACGGCCCTTAGTGTAACACCCAGTTTGTCTGCTGCCATTTTCTTGTTGCCATTGGAAAGTTCCATGGCTACGCGTATGGCCTCGTGCATGGTGAGGTTCTTCAGGTCCCAGAGTGAAGCGCCGGAAAGGATCGCCCTGCGTAAGGTAATGTTGAGATTGATATCTACGTTGTACGGCTCACTGTGATCGGGCAGCCTGTCTTCACCCGGGATCTCGCCCAGCGAAATATTCCGGTGGTTCACATGGCGCAAGCCAATACGACGGATGAGTTGCTGCAGCTCCCTGACATTCCCAGGGTACTCTTTTTTAACGAGGTACTCGATGATATTGTCTTCCATCTCCGGCTGCTGTTTTCCTTCGAAAAGTTTGGAGAGAAAGTGCTTTGCCAGGAGCGGGATATCCTCCACCCTGTCCTTTAGTGAAGGCACATAGAATTCAAAATCTGAGATCCGGTAAAACAGGTCCTGCCTGAATTTCTGCTCCTCTATATATTGCCGGAGATTGCGGTGTGTTGCGCATACCAGTCGGAATTCAGAAGAGTTCCAGTTGTTGCCACCCACTTTTTTGAACTTGTGTTCCTGTATCACGCGCAACAATTCCGCCTGTAACTTCATGGGCAGTTCGCCAATCTCGTCCAGGAACAATGTGCCTTTGTGCGCAAGCGAAAAAGCGCCATCCCTTGACTGCACCGCGTTGGTATAGGCGCCGCGCTCATGGCCGAAGAACTCGCTACCGGACAACTCGGGAACGATCGTGGTGCAATCCACCAGTACCAATTCCTTCTTCCCGTTGCGCGGGTCGATCGTATGGATCAGTCTTGATATGAGTTCTTTCCCTGTTCCGGACTCACCCATCAGCAATATATTACTGTCAGAGTACAGCGTCACCTCGATGATCCTTCGCAGGAATAGTTTCCAGGCTTTGCTCTCCCCCACCAGGTTGTCTTTCACCAGTGCGGAGCACAGTATGTTATTGATACGCTCGTTTCTTTCGATGGTGGAGGTCAGGTAATCGCGGCAGTCGTCTTCACCGCACCAGCGATAGATGTCCCTGGGACCGGCAGTGATCAGCTCCCAGCTTTTCTTTTTATCGTCGGGCGAAGGCTCAAAGTAGATGAGTCCCTGGGACTGGATGTTGTCATACATGCTGGCACAGAAAGACACCAGTGCATGATTTCTTTTGCAGAAGTCGTGGTAAGACGCAGGCATTTTTCAAGGGGGTTTCTCCCGCCACTATTCAATACTTCACTTCGTTTGTTGGCTTAGGGGCTACATAATTAATAAACGGAATGGGGAAATGCAACTTGCAGGTAAATATTTAAGGCACTAACCGAAACGGACGAAACAATGACCCGGGACGGGGGAGTTATGCACAGACCTACTGCCCACTACCTACTGC
>JAJTCI010000188.1 GCA_021323155.1 Chitinophagaceae bacterium
ACCGGTGACCTGGAAACCTGCCGTGTGTTTTTTATTAATGGCATTTTCCACCGTGCCGTTGTACAGTAAGTCCATTGACACCTGTTTGGTAATACCGTGGAGCGTGAGGTTGCCGCCGAGTTTGTACCTGTTCTTAGCAACCTTTTTAATAGAGGTACTTTTAAACTCCAGCGTTGGGAACTCCTGAGCGTTAAAAAAGTCAGCACTTTTCAGGTGGTTGTCTCTCGCATCGACCCGTGTGTCGATGGAAGCCACTTTAGCAGATAGTTCAAACACGGCGTCACTGAAGTCGGGTTTCAATGCTGTCACCTTCACGTCAAAGTCGTTGAACGTGCCGGAGACATCCGCTATACCCAGGTGTTTTACTGTAAATCCCAACTGTGAATGGGGATCGTCGTTTGTCCAGGTGGTATTCAGTGCCGTAAATGAACTTAAGAGTATAAAGGCTGAAAAGATGATGGTGAGTTTTTTCATGTTTCGTGTTTTATTGATGATTTGATCTTGTTGAGTTTTTAGTGACCCGGCTTTAGTTGTGCAGGATCTTCCATCCCGCGAGCCAGTTGTAATTGTATTTCATTCCGAGTCGGATCAACAGGAGTTGCATACTTTCCAGCGTTCTGCTTACCGCCAGTTCACCAGCCGCGATGGGATTAAAGCCGGCGGTCTTGACGAGTTCTGAAACGGTTTTTACCGCTTCTTCGTCATTCCCCGCCACAAAAGCGTCTACTTGTTTCCCGCTTATCGATGGCGAATTGAAATCGGCGGCGAACGTGGTGTTGAACGCTTTTATCACTTTGGCGTTGGGCAGTAATCGTTGCAATTCCTCGGCGGCGCTCGTACCTGGTTCGGTTACAAGACCGTCGTACGTTTCATTTAAAGGATTGGCGATACTGATCACGATCTTTTGATTGGCTACCTGCCGGATCTTTTCCGCAATTTCTTTCTCTGCCTGGTAAGGGACCGCGAGAATGATGATGTCGGCTTCCCAGCTTGCATCTGTAGCACAGGCGGCTGCTTCCACATCGGCACCCGGTGTAGTTGTTTGTATTTCCTTTACCAGGGCGTCCAGTTGTTCCTGGCTATCGCCTTTTAATAAAAGACGGTAAGCGCCTTTGGAAACCGACCTGGAAATCGCGGAGCCCATATTGCCACCGGCCCCGATGACTGCTATTGTTTTTTTCGTTTGCATAATCTTTAATTTGATCACACAAAGCTAGCACGAGGTGTACCCGCGGGCCGTTACGTTCGGGTAAGAAAAAGCATTGACAAAAGTCAATGAAATGAGTAGTGGATTGAAGCACAGTTTCTGAAACGCGCACTCAAGGGTAGCACAGGAATCACTGAAGAGGGTTTTACGCGAACCACGTTTAACAACTTTTCCAAAGTTTGGGTTGACCGGCTCAGTGGATTTTCTACATGCTATCTAACTTGGTGAAAAGACCGGTAGCACGTGCAGCTTTAGAAAGGCCAGGGACAACGTGCCTTGTTGCAGTTACTAAAATTGATTCGTGGCGATACAGCTATGACCAGCTATTTGCCGGTCATTTTTTTACGCACACGGCTGAGCGTTTCCGGTGTAAGTCCCATGTAGGAAGCGATCATGTGTTGCGGGACGCGCTGAACGATCTGCGGATAAATTGAGGTAAAGCTGGCATACCGTTCCTCCAGGGACAAACTGATTATCGAGGTCAGCCTCCGCTGCATAGCGATATATGCGCCGGTGATCTGCAGCCGCATCCAGGTTTCGTATTTTGGTAAGGTGGCCAGGAGTTCCTCATGCGCGGCCTTGCCGATGAGCAGCAATTCGGAGTCCTCCAACGCATCGATGTTATAGGTGGCCGGCTCCGAAGTAAGAAAGCTGTACAGGTCCGAAATGGTCCATCCCTCCAACGCAAACTGGATGATGCGTTCCACTCCTTTTTCATCCACGGAATAAGAACGAAGGGCGCCCTTCTCCACGAAAGCGATAAACTTACAAACATCGCCCTCCTGCAAAAGGTATTGCCGTTTGCGGAGTTTTTTCGGTGTGAGGTGTTGTTTGATCAATTCTTCTTCATCTGTAGAAAGGTTCACCTTTTCTCTTAATTTCTGAAAGAAGATCTCGTACATGGGCATCAAATGATGAAACAAAAGTAACAAGGGAAAGCTGTTCCCACCGGTAATATTATCACGGCCTTCCATTACTTTTATTGAATGGACCTGAGTTTTATCGGTGTGGTTGAAATATTGGGAACATTCAGTTTCGCAGTGGCAGGCGCCTTCGCGGCCATGGAGAAAAAGCTCGATCCATTCGGTGTATTGATCATCGCCTTCGCCACGGCAATCGGGGGAGGTACCATTCGTGACGTGCTGCTGGGCAGGTTCCCGGTATCGTGGCTCACCAATGCGATCGTGATCGGCGTGATCATAACAGGTGCCTGTGCCGCATTGTTCTTTTCCGGCCTCCTGAGAAAGTTCGATCGTTTATTATTTTACTTCGATGCGATGGGCCTGGGATTGTTTACGATGATGGGGATCGAGACCGCTGTCGGGGCAGGCCTTGGGACCGGTATCTGTATTATGCTGGGAACGGTTACGGGATGTTTTGGTGGTGTTCTGCGGGACGTACTTCTTAACAACGTACCGCTGATCTTTCAAAAAGAGATATATGCGTCGGCGAGTATACTGGGAGGGATCGTTTTCTTCCTGCTCAACGAGCTATTGATTGCCCCCGATTTTGCTTACCTGGCGGGGGTGCTGGTAGTGTTTGTTGTACGGGTGCTGGCGGTGCGGTTTTCATGGACGTTGCCGAGGTTTTATGATCGAAAATGAGATGGGGTTGCTTCGCTTCGCTCACAATGACGAATAATGCCAGCATGGCAGAAAAAAGCCTGGAATGGGCCTCCAGGGATGCTTCAGGGAGTCTCCAGGGAGTCGGTAGGGAGTCGGTAGGGAGTCACTAGGGAGTCGCTCTCAAATTGGGAAGGTTTTTTTTGTCGCAAAAAGGGGTGCAGAGGGTGGAATTACCACGGTAATGAAGGATGCTTGCTGACATAGCGGCAGGTCTTGGGGAGATGACGCTGTTGGAGCGGTTGTGAGGTATGTATGAAGTGTAATGCTTGAGGGGGTTGCTTCGCTCGCAATGAGGAGATATGGGGGATCTCAGAGGACATGGATAGATAGTTAGATAAGTATGTACGGGTTGCTTCGCTGCGCTCGCAATGGCGGTGAATGTTGATTGGTGGGGGAGATTGCTTCGCTTTGCTCGCAATGACGAGATCTGTCAGAGATCGCGAAGGGGTTGCTTCGCTTCGCTCGCAATGACGTGAAGAAGGTAATAGGACGTGGGAGATTGCTTCGCTCGCAATGACGCGAAGAAGGTAATAGGACGTTTGGATTGCTTCGCTCGCAATGACGCCTGGAGTTGGTGTTGCACCGCCATTACATAGAATACGGATAGGCATCCCCAGCAGAAGGAAAGTGACTGACAAAGGATGCGCGGTTCCACCCCACTATTTAAATCGCGCCGCATGATTTTGGCAGAAAAGAAAGCGCCCGTCATGAAATATAACTAATTGTTTTTGTTGCCAATTGTACAAATAGTCCCTTTCTGCCGCTTAGTCTGGCACAGGTCTCGATTGGAGAAGATTTGTTAAAGCCCGAAATTCAGATGCCGGGTGAAACCATAACACAGACAAATTATTATTCCATCGATCGTTAAATGTCTCTTATGAAAAGGAAATATTTACTCATTGCAGTCGTGTTGCTATTTACCGCCTGCAGCAAAAAAGATGATGTTGCCGCACCACAACCACAACCACGTTTGGTAGAAGCATTGCCAGCCACCATCACTTCCGATATGATACTGGATGCCAATAAAGATTATACGCTCACGGGGCAGGTGATCGTAAAAAACAATGCTTCGTTGACCATCCCTGCCGGTGTAACCGTTTTTGTCACCAAGAGCGAGGATGTTGCCACCAAAGGATTGCTGTTGGTAACCCAGGGCTCGAAACTGTTTGTGAACGGCACCATAGACCAGCCGGTGGTGTTTACCTCCGCCGCGACGACCAAGGCGCCGGGTGACTGGGGTGGCGTTGTTATCATGGGCAAAGCACCGACAAACGTTGTTTCAGGTAATGCCGTAGGGTTGGCTGTATCTGATGATACGAAGTATGGCGGCGCGGACCCGATGGATAATTCAGGCTCGATAAAATATTTGCGTGTAGAATATGCCGGTGGGATCAACCCCGCGGCGGAAGAAGAGTGGAACATTGACCAGGTGAGCGGTTTTTCACTGGCGAGCGTTGGCAGCGGCACTACGATAGATCATGTGATGGTGAGCCACTCGCGCGATGACGGGTTTCAATTCGTGGGTGGAACTGTAAACGCCACGCACCTGATCGCGTTCAATAATGGTGATGATGATTTTGATTTTGATCACGGGTATACCGGTAAGATGCAATACCTGGTCTCCTACCGTACCCAACTTAATTCTACCCATGCATTAAGGGCCAACGCACTGGAGACATACAACGATAAATGGCCTACAACGAATATCCCGTATACGCGGCCGGTCATTTCCAATATGACCATCATCGGTCCGCAGGGAGTGGAGAGCACGCCAACGAATCTCAACCAGGCAGTATACTTACGCAAGGGAACAAGGATCGCTATGGAGAATTCTATCATTGCCGAGTATCCGAAAGGTGGACTGATGGTTTGCCCAAAGACAAGGATCCCCCTCATCCAGAACACCGGTTCGATCTTCAGGAACAACCTTGTGCAGAGCGACAGCCTGAGCAAATCGTTCAGCTTCGACCGTGGATGGGACCCTGCCGGATTTTACGGGGTACTCGCAGATCCTGAACTAAAGGATTACGCGGTAAACAGCGTTAATCAAAACCAGTTGATCGAAACCTCCGCGGAGCTTAACCTGGCCGCTATGTATAGTACCAACGGCCCGGACCTGACACCCGTTGCAGGATCACCAGCATTGACGGGGGCTAAATTCACTGACTCGGACTTCACTACGTTCTTTAACGTGGTACCATTCAGGGGTGCGATCGGCACCGTGAACTGGGCAGCTGCGAGTAAGTGGGCTGTGTGGAAGTATTAGTAAT
>JAJTCI010000189.1 GCA_021323155.1 Chitinophagaceae bacterium
TAAAAAGGTCGCTAACTTCTCTATTCCCAGGATGGGCGTGGTGAAAGTAGTGATCGGTGTGTTCATTATCTGGGCGGCAGTGGGTGTAGGGGAACTGTTCGATAAAATAGAACTGATGTGCAACAGCCTGTAAAACCTTAGACAATCATACCAACAAATCAATAAAACAAACGTTATGCTTACTCAAAACAAAAGACTGGTCGGGATACTCTTGGCTGCCGCGTTCCTGCTAATGATCCCGCTGATCGCGATGCAATTCGAAAACACCGGCTTTGACTGGGAATTGAATGACTTCGTCATCATGGGCGCGCTGCTCTTCGGCACCGGGCTGGTTTGCGAATTGGTATTAAGAAATGTGAAGAAACTGGAATACCGCCTCCTCGTGTGCGGCGCGGTATTGCTGGTGCTCTTCCTCACCTGGGCTGAACTGGCCGTAGGTATATTCGGAACTCCATTCGCAGGAAGCTAAAACGCCAACCATGAATAACCACGCAAAGGCAACGTCAACACCCGTTCTGAACTGGGTACTGGGTATCCCGGTATTCATCATCGGGTTGCTGTTCATCTTCCTGGTGCATCCCGTGCCGGGTATCATCGCCATCCTGATTTCATTGATCTACCTGCCGCAGGCAAGCGTGCTGTTGCAAAGGAGATTCGGTTTCCCGGTCCCGCTCGCGGTAAAAATATTGCTGGCCATCGCCGTGATCTGGTTCACGCTGGGGGTGAGTGACCTGGGAGATATATTCGACAAGTGGATGAATTCGCTTTAGCGATCGCCGGAGATTAAAGGCAACGGTAATTGTCAGCAATACGGTGATCGTTGCCGGAGCAGGTTCAGTATATCGGTCGCGATCTGCGTGTATTCAGTCATGCGAACGGGCTTCCGCAGAAAGCGTTCACAACCCAGTGCCGCGCAATGGTCTTCATCCTGCTGGCGAAGCGACGCTGTTAACACTACTACCGGTATGGCGCGGTAGGATGGATCCTGTTTCATTTCACTGAGTACTTCCAGCCCGGTTTTAAACGGCATGTTCAAGTCGAGTATGACCAGCTCCGGCAAGCGGCCGTGCGCTTTCATCCGTGTCAGTTGCTCCAGTAGTGTCAGGCCGTTGGAAAATACTGAAATATCCCCTCCAAAGGAATTATTCATTAGCGCCTCTTTCATAAAAGCGGCGTCTTCCTGATCGTCCTCAGTAATAAGGACCTGGCAGATTTTTGTCATGGTTAGCGAATGAGAATAATGCGTGATTATCCCGTGCGACAAATATAACCGCATATCTTTATCGCCTTCAAAAACACCTATTAAAATTGCTGACCATGCCAGACCAGGATGTTTTCAAAAGAAACAATATACAGATAATGGGAGAAGGCGAGGTGCCGATGGTATTCGCACACGGCTTTGGATGTGACCAGAATATGTGGCGATTTGTATGGCCTGCATTCGCTAAGGATTACAAGATCATACTGTTTGATTACGTTGGTTCGGGCAAATCAGACATTGCCGCTTATAACGCGGAAAGGTATTCAGATCTCAACGGCTACGCCCAGGATGTGATCGATGTTTGTAAAGCGACCAATTCCAAAGGATCCGTTTTCGTAGGCCACTCGGTGAGCGCGATCATAGGCATCCTGGCTTCGTTGAAGGCCCCGGAATATTTTAGCAAACTGGTACTAGTTGGCCCTTCACCAAGGTACATCAACGACCTGCCTAATTATGTAGGTGGGTTTGAAAGGAAAGATATCGAGGAGCTCCTGCATACGATGGAGTCTAATTATATCGGGTGGGCGAATTTTTTAGCTCCTGCGATCATGAAAAATCCCGAGAAGCCCGAACTGGCAGGTGAACTCACTGAGAGCTTCTGTTCTACCGACCCGGTGATCGCGCGCCGCTTCGCGGAGGCGACGTTCTTTTCGGACAACCGGTCGGACCTGGCAAAGGTTAAGCACCCTTCATTGATCATGCAGTGTTCGGAGGATATCATTGCGCCCAATGAAGTGGGTGAGTACCTGCACCGCAACCTTCCGGGAAGTACCCTGCAGGTAATGAAAGCGACGGGTCACTGTCCGCATATGAGTGCGCCGGAAGAAACCATTGAAATCATCCATAACTACCTTCGGGACGTAAACCTGAATTAGCCTGGCATTGATCCAAAACCACGCAATCCCTGATGAACTCCCTTGTGGTGTTGTTTCCGTAGTCGATGGAAAGATTGGCTACGCGAATGACTTTTTGTGCACGCTGCTGGGTTATGAGAATGCAGAACTGGAGCAGCAGCAGTTAGAAAAACTCTTCACTGTCTCTACCCGGATATTCTTTCAAACGCATTTCTTTCCCCTGTTGAAACTGGGCCAGGTCGTGGAGGAGGTATTCTTGTCACTTTTGTCTAAAGAAGGTCAGCATATACCCGTGCTCGCCGCGGGGCGACAGGCCGGCAATGACTTTTACCTGGTCTTTGCCACCGTACGCAACCGGAAGAAGTACGAGGACGAGATACTTACTGCGCGTAAGGTTGCGGAAGAAGCGCTTGAAAAAAATGAAATGCTGCAACAGCTCAGGACTGAAGCCGAATTCCGCCTCGCAGAGTCGGAACGCCAGCTGGCGATGTTACGGAGGTTTAACAGCGAATACGTAGAACTCAACAAGATCATCTCGCACGACCTGCATGAACCCATCCGCAAGATGATGTTGCATACCGATATCTTGCTCAATTCCAAAGAGCAGGACAGAAAAGAGGTGGAGTATCACCTCCGGAAGTTGAATGGGTTTTCTGCGAGAATGCGCCAGCTAACCGGCAGCTTACAGGAATACGTTGCCATCGATACGAGCGGTGAACCGGTAACAGAGTTAGACCTGAATAGCATTATGACGGCGGCTCTTTCCGCCTCGCAGCAGAAATTCCCTGACGCAGAAGTATTGTTCAGCCCCGATAACCTTCCACGGATAGAGGGCGCCCGGAGCCAGATAGACCGTTTGTTCAGGGAAGTGTTCACCAACGCGATCCGTTACCGTAAACGGGGCGCGCCGGCGGAAATTAAAATCCGCGTCACAGAGTTCAACGATAACATTTATAAAGAGCTCAAGGGTAAATACCGTTACGTTGACTTCGTCCGTATCGATGTTGAGGATAAAGGCCGTGGATTTGCACCGGAGTTCAATGAGTACATATTCGGCTTGTTCCAAAAACTAGATCTTGAAACGGAGGGTGCGGGATTCGGACTTTCACTTGCACGGAAGATCGTACAACGCCATAAAGGAGAACTTAATGCGCGGCCATTACCAGATGGCGCGGTATTCTCTATTATCCTGCCGAAAAAGCAAAGGGATTCCTGAGGCCATACCAGCGTTTTTTTATTATCCTTGCAGTGATGAAATCACTGTGCCTTTTCGCCGCAATAGTTTTCCTTTCCTGGACTCCCTCCGTTAGCAGTTACAGCGACCTCGACGCGCTTTACTCGGATTTTGTGGTCATGCTGAAGCAGGATGACGAACAAAAACTCAAGGATTATTGTTTCGCCATCACCCCGGACTCATCTACGGTGGCCTGGATGAAAAAACACAATTTCAATTACCGCGGCATACCGAATGAACTGGAGGCGAAAGGATTTTCCGTCACCGCGATCGGCGAACATTATTATAAAAGGGTGCGGCCGTTTAAAGAGAAGCTCCAAAGAAATGGTCAACTCGACAACCTTGAATACCTTGGCCGTGAACGTGAAGGTGACGAATTGGTAAATGAAGAACTGGACATTCGTGGCACCGAAACATTTATCCTCCTGCGATCAGGGAGCGATACCATCCGTTGCAAGCTGGGCGAGATGTTCCGTGTGAATGGCAAATGGAAATCTTTCACCGACCCGAAACTTGGTTGGTAATCAATCCACGATCTCCCAACGGCCGTCTTTGTCTTTCGCGTAAGACATCCCATTGCTCATTTCGTGGATCTCCCTGCCTGACGTTTCGTCGAAATAATTGCGTTTCTCATACACCCGCACTCCATTGTTTTCCCGGCTGAGGTGCATCGTCAGCGCGTTGATGGTGGGCGACACTTCGTGCAACCATTGCTCTTCACCTTCTTTTACAAATGCCTGGCTCATATTTTTTCTTTGAAGGACATGCCCGAAAAACCGTGCCCGCCCCTCGTGCGTCTAGCGTGTAAATTTCCGACAAGTTGATCAATGTTAAAGCGCAAATTAACCCGCTTATAGAGCTACCCGGCAGGTAAAGGATATTCACAAGGCGGCGTGCGATCTTTTGTTGTGTTTTGCGGTAGAAACAAATGACTATGAGAATACTCCTCTTTTTAAGTGCCTTCCTGTGTACCGTGATCACCGGCTTTGCGCAGGAATCCCGTGGCCGGGTATCGGTGCAGGTGACCAACGAACAACAGCAGCCACTGGAGAATGCAACTGTAGAACTGCGACGTGCGAAAGACTCTTCCATTGTTAAGACCGCCATTGCCGATAAGAATGGCTGGGCGGAATTCGATAAAGTAAAACAGGGCAGCTACCTCGTGGTGGTGAACATGGTGAATTACGCGGCGGCCTATTCAGCGCCGGTCACTGTCTCGGCAACCGAAACTGATATCAAGCTGCCGGCGATCGCAATGGTTGCAAAGGCGGGCAACCAGCTGGACAACGTGACCGTGTCTGCCAAGAAGCCGTTCATACAGAAACTGGTTGACCGCATCGTCGTGAATGTTGACGGAAGCATCATCAGCGCGGGCAGTACTGCGCTGGATATCCTGGAACGTTCGCCCGGCGTGACGATCGACCAGAACGACGCGATCAGCCTGCGCGGGCGCGCGGGTGTGATCATCATGATCGATGGAAAGATATCACCGATGACCGGTGCCGATCTCGCCAATTACCTGCGCGGACTACCGAGCAACGCGATCGACCGTATAGAGATCATAACGAATCCATCCGCGAAGTATGATGCGTCGGGTAACTCGGGTATCATCGACATCCGGATGAAGAAAGACCAAAGGATCGTTACGAATGTTACCGCGACAGCAGTTTATGTCCAGGGCGTATACCCCAAAGACAACGCGGGTTTTACGCTGTCCTGAACCGGAACTTTTATAAGAACGGGGTGTTCAATGGTTCGGATGACAAAGACAACTACTCGAAGATGCCGGTGAACTTTCACACGGTGCGGGCGGGTGCCGATTTCTTTCCTTCGAAAAAAACGATCATCGGTTTCGTGGTGAACAGCAACTTCACCCTGTTCAAAAGGAATAATACCAACCATTCCGTTGTGAATGATAAGTATGGCAACCCTTATTATCGCTTTAATACGTTCGCTACGAATGATGATCATTCGGAGAACGCGGTTGGAAATATCAATTTTAAACACACATTTAAGACGGGCAGGGAACTCACCGCAGACGTTGACTATGGCGTGTTCAACTCCGCCTCGCTTTCGAGGATCGCCACCGGTTTTTACGAGGTGAGTGGTACGCCAAAATCTAACGATATACTGGACGGCGACCAGGACGGCAGGCTGACACTGAAAACAGGTAAGATCGATTATACGAACGCGTTGGAAAAAGGTGCCAAGTTCGAAGCGGGTTTCAAGACCAGCTATGTGACGGCTGACAATGACGCTAAATTCTATAACGTGTTGCCCACGGAAACAAGGGTAGACACCAACAAGACGAACCGTTTCTTTTACGATGAATACAACCATGCTGCCTACGTGAACTTCAGCAAAGAGGCGAAGAAGTTCAGCTTCCAGCTGGGGCTTCGTGCTGAGCAGACCGAGATCAATACGCACCAGGTGCAGAAAGACCAGCGTTGGGATTCCAGCTACCTGCAGTTTTTCCCCAGCGCATTCTTCAACTATAAACTCAAAGATGACAAGACGATCGGCGTTTCGATCAGCCGCAGGATCGACCGCCCGGGTTATTCGCAGCTCAACCCTTTCCTTTTCCTGATCGACGCCACCACGTATGCAACGGGTAAGCCTGAATTG
>JAJTCI010000190.1 GCA_021323155.1 Chitinophagaceae bacterium
ATTTCTTCCAGGCAGCTTCTGCCGCAGGAGTTAATAACTCCTCCCGTTTATAACCATTCTCCAACGCGAATTGCAGCGCACCTTCACCCGCTAACTGTACATGCGGTGTTTTGTCCATCACCAGCCGCGCGAGTTTTACCGGGTGCATGATCGATTCCAGGAACATCACCGCACCACAGTTGCCGGATCCATCCATGATACAGGCATCCAGCGTGACCTTGCCATCCCGGTCAGGAAGTCCTCCATAACCAACACTTTGATCTTCGGGATCCGACTCGGGCACCTGCACGCCTGCCTCTACAGCGTCAACGGAAGTGCCGCCTTTGACCAATGATTTCCAGGCTTCGGCATTGGCTTTTGTATTGGGCGCCCATGTGGAAATGACTATGGGTTTATTCTTTGCCGTCCCGGCACCTCCGGCGGCAGCCTGGTTAACGAGCAGGGCGGCGCCGGAAAGGAATGTAGACTGCAGGAACTTTCGCCTGTCGAACATGATACGAATTTGAAGTAAAGTTTGGTTATTTCGGCTAATTAGCAAGGCGGGCGCGAATAAAATTACAATGCATTTTTTTTCAGAAACCCATTTGGTAGTGGGCCTATCTTTGAAGAAACGCAGCCATTGAAACACCTGTCTGTTCTAGGTAAATACTTTTACAAATACCGTAACCGGTTGCTGGCCGGGATGTTTTTCATCATCGCCTCGAACTACTTTGCCGTGCTGGCCCCGCAGGTTACCGGGTACGTGGTGAATAAGGTGCAGCTGGTATTGTCTGGCGGCACCATTTCTTCGCAGGATAAAGAGCACGACGCACTGGTGAATCTTTTTATCAACTGGAGCGAAGAACGTTTTGAAGGCACGTCTTTTATCGCGCTGGCCTGTATCACCATCCTTATACTCGCGTTGTTAAGCGGCCTGTTCATGTTCTTTATGCGCCAGACACTGATCGTCATGAGCCGGCATATCGAGTACGACCAGAAGAACGAGATATTCAAGCATTACCAGGAACTTGATACTAATTTCTACAGGATGCATAACACCGGCGACCTCATGAATCGTATCAGCGAAGATGTGAGCAGGGTGCGGATGTACACAGGTCCGGCGGTGATGTACCTCGCGAACCTGGCGGTGCGTATCTCGCTTTGTACATTTTTTATGGCAAAGAAAGATTGGTTGCTCACCATCTATGTGCTAGCGCCGTTGCCTATACTGGCGGTGATCATCTACTATGTGAATACGATCATTCACCGCAGGAGCGAGAAGATACAAGGCCTGTTATCGGATCTTACCACCAATGCGCAGCAGTCTTATTCGGGTATACGTGTAATTAAATCTTACGTCCAGGAAAAGGCGATGCTGGGTTTTTTTGACCGAAACAGCGAAGCATACAAGCGCAACGCCATCGGGCTTGCGAAAGTGGAGTCGGTTTATTTTCCCAGCATGGCTTTGATGATCGGCCTGAGTACTTTGATCACGGTGGGCATAGGCAGCTGGCAGGCGCTGAATGACCCTGCAACAAAGGCTGGACTGATCGTGGAATTCGTGATCTACATCAACATGCTCACCTTTCCCGTGAGTGCGATCGGCTGGGTGGCCAGCATGATACAACGCGCCGCGGCCTCTCAAAAAAGGATCAACGAATTCCTGCACACCGTGCCGACTGTCAAAGATGAGCACACCGATCAAAAGGCGAAGCTTACGGGCACCATCCATCTCCGTGACGTGAACTTTGTTTACCCGCATACGGGTATCCATGCGGTACATGATTTTTCTCTGGAGATCCGGCAAGGCGAGAAGGTGTTGATACTCGGACGCACTGGCAGTGGTAAATCGACCATCGCGCAACTCCTGTTGCGCTTTTATGACACCACTTCCGGTGAGATCGCTATCAATGGCCAACCCATAAATACTGTTTCGCTAAAGCAATTAAGGGAGAGGATCAGTTACGTACCGCAGGATGTGTTCCTTTTCAGCGATACGATTTCGGATAATATAGCATTTGGCATCACGGCGTCTACCAGGGTTGTGTCCCCGGAGACGGCGGCGACATATGCAGTTATTGACCGTGAGATCAGAACTTTTCATAATGGGTATGATACGATGATCGGGGAACGCGGCGTGACGCTGAGTGGTGGTCAAAAACAGCGGATATCGATCGCCAGGGCGTTGATGAAGGATAGCGATATAATCATATTAGATGATTGCCTGAGCGCGGTAGATGCTAAAACAGAACATGAGATAACAAAAAACCTTAATCAGTATTTAGGTGATAAGACAGCTATTATCATTACACATCGCATCATCTCATCTATTGAATTCGACCAGGTGATCGTTATGTCCCACGGGAAGATACTTGAGCAAGGAAAACATGAATCGCTACTGGAGAAACGCGGTTATTACGCGGAGCTGTACCGGATGCAAATGGCAGGTTTGTCGGATGAGGAACTGAGTAAGATATAGCCTTCATTTACTTCTGTGAAAATTTTGGTAATTCTTAAAGAAACCTATATTTGTGACTGGCTTAAAAAACCGGATTTATTAACCAAAACTCTACTAAGACTGTGACGTACGACAACAACGAAAAGAAAATGGAAAGTGTTTACAGCAAGCGGATCAGGGCTGGAAAAAGAAGGACCTATTTTTTTGACGTCAGGGCTACCCGTGGTAACGACTACTATCTTACCATCACTGAGAGCAGGAAACGGTTTAATGATAATGGCTATGACAGGCATAAGATATTCCTTTATAAAGAAGACTTCAATAAATTCATCAAGGCGCTTACCGAAGCGGTGGATTATGTAAAAACCGACTTGATGCCCGACTTCGACTTCGATGCATTCAACCATGAGTACAATGATGTTGAAGGTGGGGAGCAGGCAGAACACAACGGCGCCCCGGAGCGTCATGAAAATGGTGTAGAGAATGGTAGCCCGGTAGCGGAAGCACCTGCACCTGCACCTGTGGAAGTGGAAACGCCGTCTTCCAACCACACTTCCTCTGAAGAGGTAGATAAATGGTAATTCAACCAATAATAGTATCAAGCTCCCATAATGGGAGCTTTTTTATTTTGAGCAGGCGACACCGCCCAACGAAACCAAGGCAAGAAATAGATGAAATGTCCTGATAATCAGTTTGTCCCAGGGATCGTGCCTTTAATTGACTGCGGTAAAGGAATACTTTCGGTATCTTTTCGATCGAGCCGTTATAAATGGCTGGGGTCAATAAAACTTCCTTAAAACACTTGAATAGTAGCTGTTGAGGCTTACCTTTGCCGTCCCGAAAAAATCGGGCTATTTCCCACAAGGCTCAACAAGTGTCCCGCCAGTGCGGGGCCGCCAGCAGGGTGTAATCGAAAGATTATTAACTAATGCCAAAGGTAAAAACGAACTCAAGCGCCAAGAAGCGCTTCAAGGTGACCGGTACAGGAGAGATCACCTTCCAGAAAGCTTTCAAACGTCACATTTTAACCAAGAAGTCCACGAAGCGTAAGCGAGCGCTCCGACAGGATGGAATGGTGCACAGCGCGAACAAAGATTTCGTGATGCGTTTGTTAAGAATGAAATAACCAAATTTGATCAACCTCCTCCGGGAACAAAATAATTAATTATGCCACGTTCAGTAAACGCTGTCGCTTCAAGAGCCAGAAGGAAAAGGATCCTGAAAGCAGCAAAAGGATTTTATGGTAAACGCAAGAACGTTTATACCGTTGCCAAGAATATCGTTGAGAAAGGCCAGACCTATAGCTATGTAGGCCGTAAACTCAAAAAGAGAGAATACCGCCAGCTTTGGATCGCACGTATCAACGCAGCCTGCCGTGAGCAAGGCATGACTTATAGCCAATTCATTAATGCGCTAAGCGTAAAAGGTATCGACCTTAACCGCAAGGTGCTGGCAGATATCGCGATGAACGAACCGGAAAGCTTCAAAGCCCTGGTCGCATCGGTAAAATAACTCGGATTAGTAAGTGAATATAAAAGGCCCTGTTTCCAGGGCCTTTTTTGTAGCCGTAACCGTCCTCGTGACGGGGCTAACCAAAGATTGTATGCGCCAGTTGCCGGTTCAATCCTGTGGGCATCAGGAAGTTTTTTCAGCCAAGGTTTTTCAAACCGTTATTTTTGTTCCCGCCAACTCATTACTCATTCTAAATTGCCGTTCTTAAATGAACAATACCTACACCGGCCTGGTGAAACAAACCTTCCACTTTCCACAGGAGGGATTTGAAGTAAACGACGAAGGATACCTTCATTTTAACGGTCTTGACCTGAAAGCGCTCATAGACAAGTACGGCACGCCGATGAAACTGACTTACCTGCCTAAGATCGGGATGCAGATCAATAAGGCAAAAAAGATGTTCGCGGCCGCGATGAAGAAACACAAGTACGAAGGCAAGTATTACTATTGTTATTGTACAAAGAGTTCGCATTTTTCTTTTGTAGTGGAAGAGGCGCTTAAGCACGAGATCCACCTGGAAACGTCGTTTGCCTACGATATCGAGATCATCAATAAGCTCTACGAGCGGAGGAAGATCAACAAAGACGTATTCATTGTTTGTAACGGGTTCAAACAAAAGAGCTATACCTCCCGCATAGCCAAACTCATCAATACCGGCTTTAAAAACGTGATACCGGTGCTTGACAATAAGACCGAACTCCAGGCGTATAAGCGCTCCGTTAAGCACCCCTTTAAACTCGGCATTCGCGTTGCCGCGGAAGAAGAGCCCACATTTCCATTCTATACATCCAGGCTGGGGATCCGTGCGCGGGATATTCTCGAATTCTATGTTGACGAGATTGAAGGCAATGAAGACAAGTTCCAGTTGAAGATGCTTCATATCTTCCTGAACAAAGGGATCAAGGATGACATCTATTACTGGAGCGAACTCAATAAGATCATCAACCTATACTGCCAGCTGAAGAAGATCTGTCCTGAACTGGATTCGATCAATATCGGTGGCGGTTTCCCCATCAAACACTCCCTCGGCTTCGAGTACGACTACCAGTTCATGATCAACGAGATCGTGGGCAATATCAAAAAGACCTGTAAGAAAGCCCG
>JAJTCI010000191.1 GCA_021323155.1 Chitinophagaceae bacterium
AGGAGTAGCTAGTTGGCAGTAGGCATGCAGTAGGCAGTAGGCAGTAGGTAGTAGGCAGTAGGCAGTGGGGAGTCGGTAGTGGATGGGGATCAACTGCAACCTGCAACTTGTAACTTGCAACCTGCAACCTGAATTGGGTGAATCCTGATGGTTGGTTATATTTGATGCGCCTTCCAATCAATCGATGAAAAACGAAATCTCTGAGCAGCCATTATTCACGCATCTTTCACTATTCAACATACTGGAGGCTTTTCTTGCTGGCACAACGGACAGCTTTTTAGTGCTGGACCAGGAAGGAAACGTGGTCATGTTGAACGAGCATTTCAACGATTTCGCGAAGTACGCTACCGGCCAACCACTGGAGCAGCACCAGGCTTTTATTCCTTATATCAGTAGCGCCGAGGGATTGAAGATCCTTTCCGATGCGATCGCAAACGCATACAATGATGGCGCAACGAATAAATTCAGTTTTTCCATTACCTGCAACCAGAAGCGCTGGTACGACGCGGAAATCCATCCCCTCAAGGCAAATGAAACGGTGATCGGCCTTGGCATCGGTATTTTCGAGACCACAAAAAGACGCGAATCGGAAGAAGCGGTGAAGCGCAGCGAAGCGTTATTCAAGGCGCTTGTACAGAACTCATCTGACATCTTTATTCTTTCCGACCGCTACTTCCAGCTCGGCTATGTGAGTGATGCTGTGAAGACCATACTGGGATATGATCCCGGTGCGCTGTCAGGCACGAATGGTTTTAACCTGGTGCATACCGACGACAGGGAAAGTTTCGCAGCCTGGATCGCTCAACTGATCGAAAAGCCAGCGATCGCACTGCCTATTGAATTCAGGGCGAAGAATAATATCGGTGGCTGGCGATATATGGAGGCGCACGGCCAGAATATGCTGCAGGACAAGCAGGTTGACTCGATCGTGATCAATTGCCGTGACATCCACGCAAGTAAAGTGGCCGACCAGGCATTACTGCAGGCTGAACAGCGCCTCACCTTATTGCTCAATAATACCAAGGAATCGTTCATACTGCTCAACAACCGCCTCCGGGTGGTTGCCTATAATCGTGCGGCGCAGGAACATTCGCCTTATTTTCTTGGAGCGGAGCTTCGTTCGGATGTTTCCTTCTCTGAGCTGGTCGGCCAGTCGGAGAAAGATGAATACCTGCAGGTGTTTGAAAATGTATTGCAGGGCAGGGAACGCGAACGCTTCACCAGCTATACGGATGAAGCGGGGAACTTACACATCTACCAACACACATTCCGCTCGCTCGACCTGCAGGGCGCGAAGGGTGTTTTCATCACTTCAACGGATATTACCGAAAAGCGAAAGGCCGAACTGGCGCTGAAAGAAAATGAGGAAAGGTTCCGGACGCTGATCGAGTATTCTTTCGACGCGATACTTATCATTGACACAGTAGGAAACATCCAGTATGCCTCGCCTTCCATTCAAAATCTCCTGGGTTACGAACCGGAAGAAGTAGTAGGACGTAATGGCTTCGAATTTATCTGGCATGAAGACATCCCCGGTGTACAGGCGAAGCTGGCTTCGATCGTGCAGAACGTGGATGAGACTTACGCCGATTACCGCTCTACCACCAGTTTTGGTGGATTGAAATGGATCGAGGCAAAGGGTAAGAACATGTTTCACAACCCCTACATCAATGGCATACTGTTGAGCCTGAGGGATATTTCCGATCGTAAGAAACTGGAAGAAGAACAATCGGAACTCACAGACGAACTGGTCAAGTATAACAAAGACCTGCAACAATTCTCCTTCATCACGTCGCATAACCTGCGCGCACCGGTGGCCAACCTGATGAGCCTGCTTTCACTTTATAACAACGATAATACGGCCGATCCTTTCAATGCGGAGCTGATGCCGAAGTTCCGCGAATGCGCCGACCAGTTGAACGATACGCTCAACGACCTGATCAATGTACTCGTCATTCGTTCCAAGGCAGGCGCCGATATCGAGTTTGTGCGCTTTGATGATATGGTGGAGCTTGTGAAAAGAAACGTTGGCGCGTTACTGCGGGAAGCGAACGGCACCATCGAAACCGATTTCACTTCGGTGGAAGGCCTCTCTTACAACAAGGTGCACATGGAGAGCATCTTTCTTAACCTTCTCACGAACGCGATCAAGTATTCCGATCCTTCCAGGCCGTTGAAAGTGGAGGTGCGTTCCGAAGACGTGGAGGGTTGGGTGACGCTGTACTTCACAGACAATGGCATCGGCATCGACCTCGAAAGATATTCCGACCGGATATTCGGTTTGTATCAACGCTTCAACGCGTCGAAAGACGGGAAAGGCCTGGGGCTGTATATGATCAAATCGCAGGTGATGGCCTCGGGTGGAAAAATTGAAGTGCAAAGCAAGCCTGGCGAGGGCACTACATTTATTGTCAGCTTCAGGAAGCGAGACTGATCGGTGGCCTCACCTGGAATATGGTGAGCGTTTCTCCCGCCACTTTTTGCTCAAAAATATTCTCCAGCACAAGCCCATTCTCCCGCGCGATGCCGTTGATCTTTTCCATATTACAACTGTTCGAAAGGATCATGTAATGATTTTCTGATTGATGCCGGTTGGTCAATTGCCGGAACAATGCATGGAAATATTCGAAGTGCTCCCCGCAATACCAGGCCCTTTGGTAATCGTTGGTGGGTTTCTTCGCGTAATATGGTGGATTGATCAACACCATATCGAAGTAAGCATTGGGAGGCAAAGCCGTGAACAGGTCAGAGTGCAGTGCATGCACTTTTAAGTCGTTCATGGAAGCATTCAGCTGGACATTGTCCACCGCTTTTTGGTTGATGTCAACCGCCGTGGTGACCGCTCCTTTACGTGCGGCAACGAGCGAGATAAGCCCGGAGCCCGCGCCCAGCTCCAGCAGATTGATGCCCTGCAGGTGTTGTTTCTCCAGCCAGCCGGCGAACACTTTTGTGCTGCGGAAAAAGCCGGGATGAAAGACGTCTTTGAAAATGCGCAGCTTTAGTCCATTGTAGCGATAGTTCCTGTCTTTTTTCAGGTACTGCTTCGCGAAGTAGCGCGCGAACACAAAGAACAATTTGATAAAACCACGGGAGATGGGTCCGGTCATCGCTGAAATTACTTAAAACCCTTCTGTTTCCGGTTGCCGGTATTTCCAGAGTCGGTGCAGCACTTTTATCTCGAGGGGTTTGTGGTAAAAGCCTGTCTTATAACGGGCAGAAGACGCCAGGCGCAGGATGCTGCGTTTCGCAGGTGTGAGTTTGTGATCGCTCAATGTGGGGTAATACCCGTTCAGCACCGTCTCGAAGTTCCGGATCTTGTCGATCATCTGCGGGGTGAGCCATGGTGTGAGCGGGTTCTTCCTGAGGTCGAAATTGTTCCATTGCGGGCTCAACCAGTCATCTAGTTGTTCCGGGAACCGGAAACCGCGTTTCACCACTTCATTGTACAGGTCGCTACCCTCGGTTGGTACTGGACTGAATATATAGATGATGATCTCGGTATGCGGGTTTACTTTTTTCACTTCCTTGATGAATTCGATCTCCTGGTCGATCTGCTCATCCGCTTTCTGCTGCGTTCCCGCGGGTGTGCCCAGGACGAATGAATATTCGGGGATGATGTCGAACCGCTTTAACCGCGCGGCGAAACTGAGTATCTGTTCACGGCTTTGTTTGCCGCCTTTATCCATTTGTTTCAGTACCTCGTCGTTGCCACTCTCCGCGCCGAAGAAGATCATCACACAACCGCTTTTGCGCAGCTGCGCAAGCGACTCGTCGGAGTATTTGTCCATGGTGTCGATCCTGGCCTCACCCCACCAGCGCATGTTCTCTTTTTCGATAAGGCGAGCGAACTCCACCGTGCGTTGCTCCGAGACAAAGAAATTATTGTCGTGGAATTCTATAGCGTCAGCGGCGTAGTTCTCCTTGAGGTATTTGATATCGCGGTAAATATGTTCCGCTGATTTCCCTTTCCATCGCGCTTCGTAGATCGGTACCACCGCGCAAAAGGCACACTTGAACGGGCAGCCTACACTGGAATGATAAGCGATCGTCCTTCTGCCCATAAAGGTTTTGCCGAGGTAGCGCGGGATGGAATAGAAACTGTCCAGCTGCTTATACGGTAAAGGCGGAAGCGTATCCTGGTCCAGCAATTCATCCTTGGGCGTCTTCACGATCTTTCCGTCACGGAGATAGATAAGGCTATTGATGGCATGGTACGAACTGCCCGACTCCAAAGCGTCGAGCAACGAGGGAAAGGCGAGGTCACCCGGGCCATTGATCACGAAGTCAACATAACCGGAGTCCAGCACGACCTTATGTTGGTTAGTGGCGAAATAACCCCCCCAGATGATCCTGACACCAGGGAATGTGTTGCGTATTTGTTTTGAGAAGGGGATGGCCTGCTTTAGCTGCGGCCCAGGCATCACGGTGCAGCCAAAATACCCGAACTCACCTGATTCCAGGTAGGATGCGATCACCTGGTAAGGATCTTTTTCAAGGTTGCCATCCACCATCACGTAGTCATACCTGCCTTCGATCACCGCCGCGATCGAAAGAATGGAGTTGGGTATGCGGTAATTGTAATCGCAACTCTTCGGGTTGAATAATATGACCTTTTGTTTGCTCACGATACCAGCGCCCCCGCTATTTTTTTGTAAGTAGGGAAATGAAGCGGTTTGTACTGCAGGGCTGCAAGATAATTTTTTACCGCCGACTTCTTCTGTCCCTTTTGCCGGTAGATCTCGCCTACTTTGAAATGCGTATTCCACCTGGCGTAATTCAACGATGACCTTTCGATCTTATTTTCCGAAAACAAGGCCTCAAAAGTGGTGAGATAGTCGAAGTAATTGGCGATGTTGAACTGCGTGCTGCGGTTAGCCGGGTGCGCCAGGCGTACGGCCAGTGGTTCGTACAGCACCACGGCGTCGTAATGATAGGCCAGCCGGATGGTGAAATTGAAATCCGCCGATCGGATGTCCTCGTTGAACATGCCTGTCTT
>JAJTCI010000192.1 GCA_021323155.1 Chitinophagaceae bacterium
GTAAATGAAATGCCGAGCGAATTGCGCAAGCGCATCACGCTGCGCGGCTGTACATGGAAGTAACGCACTACCGTATCCTGTTTCGTCGAATCCTCGCGGGTGAACATCTCCAGTTTGATACCTGTGAGGTCAGGCGCGGCCGATAAAGAGTACCGGTACCTGAACTCGGTGTTCATGATCTGCGTGTGGGTATTGGCGATATCTCTCAAAGTGGTGAGAAAAACATTGGGCGTGTTGTTATCAGCCTTCAGCAACGTGTTGATCTTTGGCTGCAAAGCCAGGATCTTTTCAGCGATCTGGGCATAGGTAAGGTTACCAATGCTTTCTTCCTTGTTGAATGTCGGATCTGTTGCAATGCGGGCAAGCCTTCCCTGGATGTCCTGGGCCGAGTCAAGCACGCTTCACGCTGAACTTCAATTGTGTCAGCGCCGCGTTCACCATCTGCAATTCCTTCAGGCGACGATCGAAATCCACCAGCCGTTTGTAGGTGTTCTCATATTCAATGGCCCAGTACTTAAATGCCTGGTGTATCTCGGCGGGTTCTCCAGCGCTCCGCGATCCCATATTGGGCAGGTCAAGGGTAGGCAGCACTTTTGAAAATACATCGCCCATTCCGCTTGCCAGTACGCTAAAGGGGTTGAAAACACTTTCACCGTTGTCGCCGTCTTCTACGGGCTGCCGAAGCGTAGTCACCCGCGCATTATAATAGAATGGATTGAAGTTGTCCACCTGCACGGAGACACGCGAGTTGGATTTGAGGCTGATGCGTTTCACCTGGCTGGTATCGGATTTCTCGATCTTGTAATAACCGATCTTTTCTTTTGCCATGTCGTATTTAATCACGTAATCCTGGCCAATACAGTTAACAGATAGCAGGATGAAAACGGGGAGGGTTACACGCTTTCTCATGTAGGGTGTTGTTAGGGTACAAAATTGTTTACTTTTCAATATACGGCATTTATATATTCTGCCGGTATCCCGCCATATTTTTTAAAAGAACATTTGACTTTCACCCGGTAAACGGTCTATATTGACCTCCCAATTCAAGGCTATGAAACAAAGATTACTGTTCCTCCTGTTGCTGTTCGCGGTCTCTGCCGCCCAATCGCAGGTGTATTATTTACTGGTAGGAAGCTACACGCAGGGCAATACCGATGGTATACACATCTATAAATTCAGCGCGCAGCGTGCCACCACTACTTTCGTAGGTAAGACCACCGGCGTAGAGAACGCGTCCTTTATGGCAGTATCTGCCAACCAGAAATATGTATACGTAGTGAATGAACACCCGGGCCGGCCAGGTGAGATCAGCGCGTTTGCTTTTAATAAAACAAAAGGAGAATTGAAACTACTCAATAAGCAGCCCGCGGGTGAATCACCCTGTTACATCACCGTGGATTCTACGGGTCGGTTCCTTATGGTTGCCGAGTATGGCAGCGGCATCAGTGTTTACCGTACAGGTTCAGACGGGTCGATCCGGAAAAAACTACAGTCGATAAAGCACGATGGTTATGGCATCGTGTACGAACGCCAGGATAAGTCGCACGTGCATGCGGTAGTGTTTTCACCCGACCAGAAATATGTATTCGTGCCGGACCTTGGTAACGACAGGCTTTACCAGTACAAATTCAATCCAGCCGATAGTATCAACCCCCTCACGCCGGCCGATGTTCCCTATTATGCATTGACCGATGGTTCGGGCCCGCGCCATTTTGTTTTCCACCCTAACGGCAAGACCGCTTACCTCCTCAACGAACTGATCGGCGAAGTGGTCGTCTACGATTACGCGAACGGTCAGTTGAAGGCGATACAAACGATCGCGTCCACTACCGAAGGCGGCAAATACGCCAAGGGCAGTGCGGACATACACATCTCCCCTAATGCGAAATTCCTCTTCACCTCCAATCGTGGAAGCGCTAACGAGATCGGCAGCTTTATCATCAGCAAAGAAGGCACATTGAAACAAAGCGGGAAGCAGGCGGTGAACGATCACCCGCGCAATTTTACCATCGATCCCACCGGTAAGTTTCTTCTCGCCGCAAGTCGTGATAAGAATACCATCCAGGTATTCGCCATCAATCCGAATTTCGGGTTGCTGGAAGAAGTAGGTGAACAGGTGAAAGTGGAGATGCCCGTGTTCTTAACGATGATCCCCGCCAAGTAATATCTTCACTGCATGAACTTCACGAACAGGATAACCGAACTCTTCAACATACAATATCCTATTGTGCAGGCCGGTATGGTCTGGACCTCCGGCTGGAAACTCGCTTCGGCGGTATCCAATGCGGGCGGGCTCGGACTCATCGGCAGCGGTAGCATGTATCCCGACGTGCTGCGCGAACACATCCGTAAATGCAAAGCGGCCACTGATAAACCATATGGCGTGAACGTGCCTTTGTTGTATCCCGACATCGACCAGCACATCAACATCATCATGGAGGAAGAAGTTCCGATCGTGTTCACCAGCGCGGGCAATCCTAAAACATGGACGACCCAACTCAAAGAACAAGGCATCAAGGTAGTGCACGTGGTAAGCAGTAGCCGTTTTGCACTTAAAGCCGAGGAAGCAGGCTGCGATGCCGTAGTGGCTGAAGGATTCGAAGCGGGAGGGCATAACGGTCGCGAGGAAACCACCACGTTCGTGTTGATCCCTGCAGTAGCTGCGGCAGTGAAGATCCCCGTATTAGCTGCCGGCGGTATTGCAACCGGCCGCCAGATGTTTGCTGCCATGGCACTGGGCGCGGAAGGCGTACAGGTGGGATCAAGATTCGTTTGCACACCGGAAGCTTCCAATCATCCTTCGTTCAAAGAGGCAATAATAAAAGCGGTGGAAGGCGATACAATGTTGAGCATGAAAAAGACAGTCCCGGTGCGGCTGCTGAAGAACCATTTCTACGAACAGGTGAAATCACTGGAAGATAGGGGCGCCTCTGCGGAGGAACTTGACGAATTACTGGGCCGCGGGCGGGCAAAGAAGGGCATGTTCGAAGGCGACCTCGCGGAAGGAGAACTGGAAATTGGCCAGGTAAGCGCCATTATCCGGGAAATAAAGCCCGCTGGCGAAATATTACATGAAATCTGGCGGGATTTTACACAAGCGGTGCAGCATCCTTTCTAGTGTGGACATCTTCTATGTTAATTAATGTGAACGGAAGTCTTCGTAGAAAAATATTTTTTCTATTTTAGCTTTCGCAAACCAAACTGCCATGAAAAGAATCCTTATCGCCGCAGCTTTTGTTCTGATCGCCCATCTCGGTTATGCGGTCCCGGGCAACAACTCCAATTCTAGTCCCAGCATCAGTGGTACTGTTGTAGACGCCGCCACCAAGAAGCCCCTGGCCGATGTGACCGTCGTAGCGATGATCGGTACTACGAAGACCGAAGTGGTCACCACCAATGCGCAGGGCCAGTTCAAGATATCTTCCCTTGTCCAGGGAACGTACACGTTGAAGATCTCTAAAGACGATTATAAAGCCCAGGATAAAAAAGATGTAGTGGTGAAGCCTGACAACACCGCCAAGGTGAACGTGGAGCTGATCAATGAGGGTACTGACAGCAATAACTCCCGTTCATGGTGGGACAAATACGAACTATTCGAGTGAATGATATTTTCCTATGCTGAAAGTGCCGGTATTACCGGCATTTTTCTTTTATAGCTACGCATGATTCAGGCGGGCGTGTCTACTTCGTAAAGCTGCACCAGGTTACCACAGGTATCGTTGAATACGGCCACGCTTACGGGTCCCATTTTCGTTGGAGGCGTGGTAAACTTCACGCCATGGCCCAGTAGGCGTTCAAATTCGTGTTCAAGGTTGTCCGTAGAAAACGCGGTCACCGGTATGCCCGCGTCGAATAAGGCCTTGTAATAGGCCCTGGCAGGGGCAAAATCCATTGGTTCCAGCAGCAGCTCCACCTCATCGGAAGCCGGGGAGGTAATGGTGAGCCACCTGAACTCCTCCAGCGGGATGTCCTGCTGTTTAAGGAAGCCGAGCGTTTCGGTGTAAAATCTCAATGCTTTTTCCTGGTCGTCGACCGGGATACTGGTGAGCCGGATCTTTATCATGATTGTTCAAGGTGGTTTTTGAGCGAGGTACCGAGTATGTCGGTCCATCCCGCCACAAAATTATCTCTCGCAAAAGCAGGGCCATGATGCGCTATCTTTTCCAGTCCTTCATGCGTGAGCTTGACGCGTGTACTGTCACCTTCATCATACAATTCCCAGGTAACCCAGGTCGCTTCCGGCTGCCCTTCATATTGCCAGCTGTGTTTAAGCCACCGGTTAGGTATCACTTCAGTGATCTTGCACAGGTGCAGGTAGGTTTGTTTGTCGTCACCGCCTTCAAACTGGAATTCGAATCCCTCTTCCGGCCGGAACTCAGGCAGCTTGAAATACCATTGCTTCATCTCGTCATTATCTGTTAGCGCCTTCCAGGTCTTATCAACTGAGGCGTTGATGGTACGTTCCACGACAATTGGCTGTGTATTCATGCGTTTCTGTTTTAAGGAGCGATTTGATCTTACGATTTCCGGACAGCCCACTTCCACATTTCTTTCCATGTGGCCTTTTTCCCATACATAAGAATACCCGTGCGGTATATCTTGGCGCTGACCCATGTGGTCAGCAGAAATCCACCAACCAATAAGAGCATGCTGGTAACAAGTTCCCAGTATGGAACCGTATCGGGAACGCCATAAGGAATACGCGCCATCATTACGATAGGGGAGAAGAATGGAATCAAACTGCTCCATGTAGCCATACTGCTGGCCGGGCTTGTTACCGCTTTCATCATGATCATGATCCCGATGATGATCGGCATTGTGATCGGCAGTAAGAGGCTTTGGGCGTCCTGGGGATCTTCATTAACAGCACTTCCTACCGCGGCGAATAAGGAGGCATAAAACAGATAGCCAAACAGGAAATAAAACAGGAAGCAACCAATAAGCAGGGGCCAGTTAACGCCCTGCATCGATTCCTCAAAGTTAAATCCAGCCGCAGCCTTAGCGGCCATCGCGTTTTGGCCATTCATCTGTTGAGAAGCTTCGCTTGCCTGCTGGAGGGTCTCGGAGGAGAAAAATGCAGACGCTGCCGTGATAATACCGAAGATCAAGACTATCCAGATAAGAAATTGCGTAATACCTACCGCGCCGATCCCTA
>JAJTCI010000193.1 GCA_021323155.1 Chitinophagaceae bacterium
GAGTCGGCCGCCTACTGCGATAACGGCATCTGGGGTGCAAAGGCCATCAGGGAAGCCGGCGTCTTCGGGAAAGCAGTGGTGGTGGCATCGTCAAAGGACAAAGCGCATTCTTATATTCCAAAAGACTTTACAGTCCCGGCGGAATGCAAATACCTGCACATTACTTCCAACAATACGGTAGAAGGTACGCAGTGGCATTCATTCCCGGGTATTACTACCCCGCTCGTGGCAGACATGAGCAGTGACATATTTAGCCGGTCGCTCGACTTCCGGAAATTCAGCCTCATCTACGCGGGCGCGCAAAAGAACATGGGTGCTGCAGGGGTCACATTGATCGTGGTCAACAAGAAAATCCTCGGGATCAAACGCCCGATCCCGCCCATCATGGATTACCGCACGCATATCGAAGCGAAATCGTTGCTCAATACGCCGCCTGTATTTGCCGTATATGTAGCGATGCTCACGCTGCGCTGGATCGAAAAGGAAGGTGGCCTGGCAGAAATGGAGCGAAGGGCAAAGCAACGGGCGGCTCTTTTTTATGACACACTCGACTCACTCCCTTTATTCACACCGCTCGTGGCCAAAGAAGACCGCAGTATGATGAACGCGACATTCACGATCCGTGACAAAACACTGGAAGAAGCGTTCCTAGATGAGTGTAATGCAAACGGCATGATCGGCGTTAAAGGATATCGCACTGTCGGGGGCCTTCGCGTATCCATGTACAACGCGCTTCCGCTGGCAAGCGTTGAGGCCTTCTGCGAGCTGATGACTGATTTCCAGCGGAAAAACGGTTAACTCAATATTAGTTATGTTTGCAGCCCAAAAATCATCCAGGAGTGGCTACCATCAAACCTTTCAAAGCATTAAGACCCCAGCCCCAGTTCGCCAGCAAAGTAGCCAGCCGTCCGTATGATGTGCTGAATAGCGCTGAGGCTAAAATAGAAGCACAGGGCAATCCGAATTCCTTTTTACATATCACTAAAAGTGAGATAGACCTGCCGGAGGATAGCGACCATTACAGCCCCGAAGTGTATGAGAAAGCAAAAGAGAACCTGGTCGCATTCATCAAGCGCGACATCCTGTTCCGCGAGAACAAGGAGTGTTATTATATCTACCAGCTGATCATGAATGGGAGGAAGCAGACGGGCCTGGTAGCCATCAGTTCCGTGGCCGATTACGAAAACGGCATCATCAAAAAACACGAGTTCACACGGCCTGAAAAAGAGAACGACCGCATCAATCATATAAAGACCTCGGGCGCGCAGACAGGAAATGTGTTCCTGGCCTATCGTGACGTGGCCGAAATGGATAGTATCATTGAAAAGTGGAAAGAGACCAAGAGCCCCGTTTACGATTTTACCGCGGAAGACGAAGTGCAGCACACTATCTGGATCGTAAACGATGACTCAGCTATTCAGCAGATCAGTGACACTTTTACGAATAAGGTGCCTGCTACTTACATAGCCGACGGTCACCACCGCGCGGCCTCAGCGGCGAAGGTCAAACAGGCTTTGGGCGAAAAGGCCACAGAGGCTTCGGAATATTTTCTCACCACCCTCTTCCCCGCGAAGCAGTTATACATTATGGATTATAACCGGGTAGTGAAAGACCTGAACGGGCTTACTGCACAAGAATTCCTGGATAAGATCAAAAAACATTTTGACGTGAATACGGCAGGTCCCGGGCCTTTCCGCCCGGAAAAGCCACATGAATTCGGTATGTACATGGACGGCAAATGGTACCAACTTGTCTCAAAACCGGGCAGCTTCACGGAAGACCCGATCGGTGTACTGGACGTAACCATCCTCCAGGATAATCTACTGGATCCGGTGCTGGGTATCAAAGACCAGCGCACCGACAAACGCATCGACTTTGTGGGTGGCATCAGGGGGCTCGGGGAATTAGAAAATCGTGTTAAATCAGGTGAAATGCAGGTGGCTTTCAGCATCTACCCGGTTACTATACATCAATTGTTCGATATTGCAGACAGTGGAAATGTGATGCCTCCCAAAAGCACCTGGTTTGAACCCAAACTAAGGGACGGCCTGCTAACCCATCTTATTTATGAATAGGAAACTTTTTACACCGCTTTTCTTTATCGCTTTTCTCTTTACAGGTTTTGCTTCCTTTGCCCAGGATGCAACCGAATTGCATACGAAGGCGAAGAAATTCATGATGCAGGGCGACCTCGACAGTGCCTCTATCTATTTGAATAAAGCGATCGAACTTACTCCACAGGACCTCTTGATGCTGGAAGACCAGGTTTACCTGGAATACCTGAGAAGGGATTTTGCCAAATCCATCCGCATCGGTAAATCGCTTGTTGCCCGCCCGGATGCCGGTATAAAAACGTTCCAGCTACTCGGTTTAGCTTACCAGGAGATCGCGGATTATAAAGAAGCAAGGAAACTATACGACCAGGCTTTGATCAAATTCCCGGCAAGCGGAGTACTATATAATGAATATGGTACCATACTCTCGTTAATGGGCAAGCCCGCCGAAGCGATCAAACAATGGGAAAAAGGAATTGAAGCGGAACCGGGCTACGGCAATAACTATTACGCCGCTGCTAAATACTATGCGGAAAATAAGAACACGCTTTGGGCAATACTTTACGCCGAAAATTTCGTGAATATCGAAAGTCTCACCGAACGCACAACGGAAATGAAGGCTTTGCTCACCGAAATCTACCGGAAGATATCAACACCCGGTTTTCTCACCAGCGGGAAACCATCCGCTTTCGCCGCTGCAATTACAGGCATCTATTCCAGGCAATCACCCATCCCGGTCAACAGCCTGAACGTGGAAGCACTAACCATGTTGCGCAGCGCTTTCATTAAAGAATGGTACAAACAAAACAGCACCACCTTCCCTTATAAACTATTCGAATACCACGACCAGTTGGTAAAGGAAGGCTTGTTTGAAGCCTACAACCAGTGGCTTTTCGGAAACGCACTGAATACTGCCGCTTATGCGTCATGGTCAGAAGTGAATAAATCCAAAGTGGAAGCCTTTAAGAAATTCCAGGGTGGCCGCATCTTCAAAGTGCCCCAGGGCCAGTACTACCAGGCCAGGTAATTTATTGTTGCAACATTTTTCTGCATATTTTTTGTGTGACTGTTGCTAAACAGTCAACTTATGAAAGTACCTGCCTTCCTTTGCGGCCTCGCTTTGCTATTCGCCGCCTGCGGTCCGGACGCCGATGGGGATAAGACCAATGCAACCGACCAGCAACAAGTAGCCACCGCCGCGGGTGGAAAGACCTATTTAGTGGACACCACCCAAAGCCTTGTCACCTGGACGGGATATAAAGCGACCGGTCAGCATACCGGCACTTTTCGCATCTCAGCGGGGTCAGTCACAACCGATAGCTCCGCGATCACCGCTGGCAACTTCACCATTAACGTAGCATCGATCACAGATAAAGACCTGGAAGGCGCGGAAAAATCTAAACTGGAAACTCACCTTAAAAGCGGGGATTTCTTCGAGGTTACTAAATACCCTACAGCGAAATTCGAGATCACGAAAGTGGCCCCTTATTCCGATACCGGTAACAATAAAACAAAACTGGCAGGAGCAACCCACTTCATTAGCGGCAACCTTACTTTACGCGACCAGACAAAGAACGTAACATTTCCCGCGAAAGTGAATATCACCAACGATGGACTCACCGCGAATGCCGATTTTGATATTGACCGTACGGACTGGGGTATGAATTACAAAGGACCCAATAACCCGCTGGATTGGGCGATCCGTAAAGAAGTGAACATAAAACTGAATATCGTCGCCAAAACCCAATAACAGGTATTACGACGACACGACTGGTTTAAAACCCTGCTTTATTGCGGGGTTTTTATTTTTAACCGTTTTTCACCTAACTTAATTCGCCGAATCTCATGGCTTGCAAAAAGAACCGCTGATGGATCATTACAATTACCGTCTTTTCGATAGCATCCAATACCAATTGGAAAAGTTCCCTAAACTGGATGCTCTCAACGCCAAAACAAAAGGTACCTGGCGCCATTACAGTACCCTGGAGATACAGCAGACCGTAAATAAATTCAGTGCAGGCCTATTGAAACTGGGCGTCAGCGGTCACGATTACACACCAGAGGGAGCGGACAAGATCGGCATCATCAGCAATAACCGCCCGGAGTGGGTGTTCACCGACCTCGCCGTACAACAAACAGGCGCCATACTCACACCGATCTACCCAACCACCAGTGTGAGCGAGCTGGAATTTATCCTCAATGATGCTAAAGTGAAATACGTTTTCGTGAGCAACGTGGAGATGTTGGAAAAAGTGCGTGGCGTGCAGTCACGGGTACCCTCGTTACTGAATATCTACACCTTCGATGAAATTGAGGGCGCTGAATGCTGGACCAACGTTACCGATCTTTCTACAGAACCCCTCCTGCGCCAGGTGGAGGAAACAAAAACACAGATACCTCAGGACCATCTCGCAACGATCATTTACACTTCAGGCACCACCGGCACACCGAAAGGTGTGATGTTGAGCCACAGGAACATCGTGAGCAATGTCTATTTCGCTAAAGAGAGTTTTCCCTTCCCGGATACACCGCATTTCAAAACGCTCAGTTTCCTTCCGCTCAATCACATCTTTGAAAAGCTGATCACGTATATCTACCTGTTCAGCGGTATTTCTATTTATTATGCGGAAAGCCTGGAAACGATCGGCGACAACCTGAAGGAAGTACAGCCAAACGGGTTTACTACTGTTCCGCGCCTGCTGGAAAAAGTATACGAGAAGATCATGGCGAAGGGCGGCGAATTGAAAGGCGTGAAGAAATCACTTTTCTTCTGGTCGGTCGCGCTGGCAAAGAAATACGACAACATCAATCCGCCGGGGGGACTATACAAGTTCAAATTAGGCATTGCACGTAAACTTGTCTTTAAAAAATGGCGGGAAGCGCTCGGTGGCAATATCGAGTTCATCATTACCGGTGGCGCAGCCTGCC
>JAJTCI010000194.1 GCA_021323155.1 Chitinophagaceae bacterium
AAGGTGCTGGCCACCGCGTCCGGTACCAAATCGGTATTATTCAATACCGATGGATCAAACCTCTATGCCATCAACCTGGAAGGGATGAGCATCTATGAATTCGAGACGCAAAGCAAGACGCTGAAAAGACAGTTCAAGTTCAAACCAACGAAAGGTTCGGGTTGGGACTATGCCACGCACCGCCCGATATCTTCATTTGAAGAGAAACCCGTAGAAGGTTTTTTCAGCAACAACGGTAAGGTGCTATGGATCTCGCTGCACAACGCGGGTGGCATTGTGCCGATCCGTATGGACTCGTTGCACAATACCTACCGGAATGGCCTCTACAAAAAAGTAACGGTCAACAAAAAAGATTCGTTCACCGTGCCTTTGTATAAGACCGGCTCCACGCCCAAAGTGATCGCCACTACTTCAGATGATAAATACCTGCTGGTGAGCAACTGGCATTCCAACAGCATCAGCGTGCTGGAACTGGACCCCTCGTTCCCTTCAAAAGCAAAACTGCTGAAGCAGATCAAGGTATCGGCCATTCCGCGCGGCATCGCGATCGACAACAAGAACAAACGTTCATATGTGGCCATCATGGGCAGCTCTTCCATCACGGTGATCAACAACGAGACCTGGCAGAAAGAAAAAGACATCCAGGTACAAACAACCATTCTAAGATCGCCTGCATCGATCCCGTCACCGGCAAAACACTTTTTTCCGCTTCAACCGGCGCACAGCCAAGAACAATCATATTATCAAAAAACCAGAAGTTCCTGTTTGTCACTTGCTACCGTGGAAACACACTGGACGTGTTCAAAATTGAGGATAACGCGTTCAAAAAAATATATTCCCTTGAATCGAAGGGAAGCCCGGTGGGAGTCGATATTTTTGAGGACGAAAGCAAGCTGGAAGCCTGGGTTTGCAACTACACCGCGGGCAATATCAAAATCTTTTCATTTACCAAGAAATAGTGCCGCAGAAGCATGTGCCGATTCTCTCATTTACACGTTCACACCCAATACTCATTGTTGGATGGCGCCGCCTCCATCGAAAGCCTTTATAAAAAAGCCGCGAAAGAAAACATGCCCGGCCTGGCCATCACCGACCACGGCAATATGTTCGGCGTTTTCGATTTCGTCAACCAGGCCTGGAAGAATACCCGCGTAATCGGGAAGGATGAAAAAGGCAAGGACATCACCGAGCCCGTCGTGAAGCCTATAGTCGGCTGCGAGTTCTATGTGGTGAAGAACCGCTTTGAAAAGACCTTCTCCAAAGAAGTTAAAGACGAGCGCTACCACCAGGTACTGCTGGCTAAGAACGCGAAGGGTTACCAGAACCTCGTAAAGCTCACATCGCTGGGTTATATCGAGGGGATGTACAGTAAGTATCCGCGTATCGATAAAGAACTCATTGAAAAATACCACGAAGGACTGATCGCCACCACCTGTTGCATCGGCGCTTATGTACCGCAGACCATCCTGCACGATGGTGAGGAAGCAGCGGAAGCGGAATTCAAATGGTGGCTGGACCTGTTTGGCGAGGATTACTACATCGAGATACAAAGGCACAATATCAAAGAACAGCAGGTGATCAACGACACGCTGCTGAAGTTTGCCAAAAAACACAATGTCTCCGTCATCGCGACGAACGACAGCCATTATACCGATCGCGAGGATTACAACGCGCACGATATCCTGCTTTGCATCAACACGGGTGAGAAGCAGGCGACGCCGGGTTATGACGACATGACCAACGACGACCTGCACATCAAGGAGCGCCGGTTCAAATTCCCGAACGACCAGTTCTATTTCAAGACCGCTGACGAGATGAAAACGCTCTTCAGCGATATCCCCGAAGCGATCGACAATACCAACGAGATCGTAGATAAGGTGGAAGTGCTGAACCTGAAAAAAGACATCCTGCTTCCCAACTTCCCGGTGCCGGACGCGTTCCGCATACACGCGGATGATACGTTGAACCAATGGGAATACCTGAAGCATATTACTTATGAAGGCGCGAAGAACCGTTATGGCGAGATCGAAGAGTCGGTGCGCGAGCGTATTGACTTTGAACTCTTCACCGTAAAGACGATGGGCTTCGCGGGTTACTTCCTGATCGTGTCTGACTTTATCAGGGCGGGCCGTGATCTCGGCGTGTTCGTCGGACCCGGACGCGGTTCCGCGGCGGGCAGCGTGGTGGCCTATTGCATCGGCATCACGAACATCGACCCGATCAAATACAACCTGCTGTTCGAAAGGTTCCTGAACCCGGACCGAAAATCGATGCCGGATATCGATACGGACTTCGACGATGAAGGCCGGCAGAAAGTGATCGATTACGTAGTTGACAAATACGGCAAGAACCAGGTGGCGCAGATCATTACCTATGGTACGATGGCCGCAAAGATGAGCATCAAGGACGTCGCTCGTGCATTAGATCTTCCACTGGCGGAAAGCAACGCGCTGGCGAAGATGGTACCGGACAGGCCGGGCACCGACCTGGGCCGCGTATTGACCGCTCCGTTAACTATTAAGGAAGGTGAGAAATCACTCGAAGAAAAAGAAGGCTTCGGTGGAGAGGATATCGAGAACGTGAAGAAGCTGCGCGAGATCTACCACGGCACCGACCTGCGCGCGCAGGTGCTGAAAGAAGCGGAAAGGCTGGAAGGTTCTGTACGGAACACCGGCATACATGCGGCGGGCATCATCATCGCCCCGCGCGATCTCACCGAACTGATCCCGGTGGCCACTGCAAAGGACTCTACTCTATGGGTAACGCAGATAGAAGGAAGCATCATCGAAGACGCAGGTGTTATCAAGATGGACTTCCTGGGATTGAAAACACTTTCCATCCTCAAGACCGCGCTGGAACTGATCAAACAAAACCACGGCGTTGTAATAGAGATCGATAATATTCCGCTCGACGACGAGAAGACCTATAATCTCTACCAGAAAGGCGAAACGAACGCCACGTTCCAGTTTGAAAGCCTGGGTATGCAGAAATACCTGCGCGAGTTAAAGCCGGACAAGTTCGCCGACCTCATCGCGATGAACGCCCTGTACCGTCCCGGCCCGATGGCCTACATCCCGCAATACGTGGCGCGTAAGCATGGCCGCGAGCAGGTGGTATACGACCTGGAGGACATGAAAGAATACCTGGAAGAGACCTATGGCATCACCGTCTACCAGGAGCAGGTGATGTTGCTCTCGCAAAGCCTGGCCGGCTTCTCTAAAGGAGACGCGGATGTTTTGCGTAAGGCGATGGGTAAAAAGCAGAAGTCGGTGCTGGATAAAATGAAAGCCCAGTTCATCAGCGGTGCTACCGCCAAAGGACACGCGGCCGAGGTGCTGGAAAAGATCTGGACAGACTGGGAGGCCTTCGCGCAATACGCCTTCAATAAATCGCATTCTACCTGTTACGCTTTCGTGGCTTACCAGACCGCTTACCTGAAGGCCCACTACCCTTCCGAATACATGGCCGCGGTGCTGAACCACGCCGGCAGCATCGATAAGATCACCTTCTACATGGAAGAATGTAAGCGGATGGGACTGGAAGTGCTCGGTCCGGATATCAACGAATCGAAAAAAGGATTCGCGGTGAACCAGAAAGGTGAGATCCGTTTTGGTCTCGGTGGATTGAAAGGCGTGGGCGAGGCCGCGATAGAAAGCCTGATCGAAGAGCGGGAGAAAGCCGGCCCTTATAAAACCATATTCGATTTTATCTGCCGCGTCAACCAAAGGACCGTCAACAAAAAATCACTGGAAAGCCTTGCCTATTCCGGCGCCTTCGATTGTTTTCCCGAACTGCACCGCGCGCAGTATTTCTTTACGATGCCGGGTGATACAAAGAATGGCCTGGAGCGCATCATCCAGTTCGGCAACCAGGTGCAGGCGAACAAACTCAACAGTTCCGCTAGTTTGTTTGGCGCGGACTCTTTACCGGAGATCCCAACACCGAAGCTCGCGATGTGCGAACACTGGAGCCTCACGGAAAGACTCGATCACGAGAAAGAAGTGACAGGCATCTTTATGAGCGGTCACCCGCTGGACCATTTCAAATTCGAGTTGCGGTACTACGGCATCATGCAGCTGGCGGACTTCAACGAGTTCAAAGAATCGGTGACACTGGTCACCTCTAACCTGAATAAAACATTCCGTATCGCGGGACTGGTGATCGACGCGCAACATCGCGTAACGAGGACGGGAAGGAACTTCGGATCACTCACCATTGAAGATTTCAGCGGTAAGACCGAACTGATGTTGTGGGGTGATGACTACATGAAATACCAGAACTACCTTGACAAGGGTAAGAACCTGATGGTCCATGGTATTTTTAAGTCGAGGTACAACAGCGACCAGTACGAATTCAAACCCACCAATATCTGCCTGCTGGAAACCGCCAAGCAGATGCTCACCCGCAACGTGGAGATCAAGATAGAGCCCGCCTCGCTCACGCAGGAGTTTGTGCAGTTCGTGGAGAAGAATGTGAAGGCCAACCCGGGCAAGTCATCTTTGAAGTTCCATATCTACGAGCCTACCGAGAACCTGCAGGTGAGTCTCTACAGCCTGGAGAAAGGCTTTACGATGAATGAAGAGATGGCCGAGTTCCTACTCGACAACCCGGACGTGGAAGTGAGTGTGGGTCTGGTGACGTAGATTTGTTCTTCAATCGACTGCGATGCTTACAAAGCCGGCCAATGAATTCGTCCGGGCGATCTTCTTCGGCAATTATTTTTACGGGGTTTGCATTGTAGCATTATCGGTAGAGACCAACCTGCAACAACAACATCCCTTGAACAGCCTGGTGTATTACGCGATGGTCTTTATAGCCACCGTGCTGTATTATACCCACGCTTATATTCCCGCGAAATCAGTCAATGACATCAACCCTCGCACCAGCTGGTACGCGCGCAACAGGAAAGAAATCCTGTGGAGCCAGTGGATACTTACTATTATCCTTCTCGCACTCGCCGTATACTACCTACGGCAGCACTTTGAAGGGCTTTTGCAATTGCCATTCCTGAACTGGATCCTGCTGGCTTTGTTCCCTGTCGTGGCGCTGCTCTATTACGGCATCGACCATCGTTACTTCGGCAACTACAACCTGCGGCGCATCGGTTGGCTGAAACCATTTATCATCGGTTTTATCTGGGCCGGCGCGGCTACGGTGTACCCGGTGATCTTTAACGTGGTGGAGCAAGGTTCCGGGTCTTACGAGATCAACCGCGTGGGAACGTTTCTTTTTATCAAGAACCTCATGTTCGTGACGGTGCTGTGCATCATGTTCGATATAAAAGATTATGCCGCGGACAGCAACCAGCAGGTCAAGACCTTCGTGGTGAATAACGGCCTGCGCAAAACGATCTTTTACATCATACTCCCGTTGTCGGCG
>JAJTCI010000195.1 GCA_021323155.1 Chitinophagaceae bacterium
AATAGGTTTGATGCCCGGGTTGGTATGATACGATCGATATCATGCCTGCTGCTTTTTGAATTCGCGGTTGACCATGTACACCCCCGCGATGGTGATGAGCGTACCGGTAAGGACGCTGACGTTCATCTTTTCATTTAACACCAGCCAGCCACAGACGACAGCCACGATGGGATTGATATAGGCATAAACAGACACCTGTGTCGGTGGCAGCTTGCTGATGGCGAATACATAAGCTGAGTATGCGAGCAAGGAACCGAAAATGACCAGGTAAAGCAGGCTGATGAGTGCGTCCGCACTTGCATTTGAGAGGTCTGTGTATTTACCGAAGGTAAAGCAAACAACCAGTATGATCACGCCAGCGATGAGCATCTGCAAGCCCACTGCGAAGAGAATTGGTATCGTATTTTTCTTCCGGGACGTATACACGGTACCAAAGCTCCAGCTGATGGTAGCCACTAGCGCCAGCCCGGTTCCAAACGCGAATCCAGGATCGAACAGTTGTTCAATGTATTCGTAAAAGATTGTCGCGATGCCGGCGAACCCGATCACAAGCCCCGCGATCATAAAGCGCGTAAATTTCGCGTGGCGGAGAAGTATAATACTGAATATTGCAATGAAGAGCGGGACCAGTCCTGCGATTATGGCGCCGAGGCCGCTGGTGATGTATTCCATCGCCCAGGTGAGCAGGCCATTGGCGATGCACAGCAGAAAAAAACCCTGGAGTGCGATGTGTTTCAATGATCGGAGGCCGGGCCATTTCGCGCCACGGCTTTTGAACCAGAGTACCAATATCAAGCCGGCAACAAACTGGCGAATACCTGCGACGTACAGGCCGGGAATATCCCCTGCGCTGATCCTTGCCGCGAGATAGGTGGTGCCCCAGAAAAAACTCACCAACGCGAGCGCAATGTAGGCCCGTTTCAGGTCTGGTTTCATATCGTTGTGCTTTAAAGCCGCGGCAACACAGGTCTATTATTCAGTGACCAAATGAGAAAAGGGCAAAGAAAACTACGACCTGTGCTTTTCCACGGCTGACCTAAATGCAATGCAAACATCACCACAAAATGTAATTTAAAACAGTTGCAGATTTTTTATTTTTGACTGTATCAGATAAAAAACAACGTTATGGGAAAAGTCATGGCCAACGGGCACAAGTACTTGCAGGTTGCGGAAGGTATCGAGAAAATGATTTATGATGAGATACTACGCATCGGTGATAAGTTGCCTTCGGTGCGCGTGTTGAGTGATGAGTATGGCATCAGTATGGGCACCGCGTTCCAGGCGTACTATCACTTAGAGGGGAAAGGACTAATTGAATCCAGGCCAAAGAGCGGTTATTATGTTCGTTTCAATCATCGTCGTTTCCCGGAAGTACCGAAGACAGTGCAGCCGGTGATCACCGCCCAGAATGTGAGTGTAAAGGAAATGATCGCGGCAGTGTACAAGAATATCACCGCGAAAGACGTGATCAATTTCTCGCTGGCTTCACCAGCCATAGAACTATTGCCCGCTGCAAAGCTCAACAAGTCGATCGTGCACGCGTTGCGTACGTCAAAGACGCATTGCCTAAACTACGAAGATATACAGGGAAACCTGGAGTTAAGAAAACAGCTGGCGAAGGTTTGTTTCAACTGGGGAGGCAGTGTTCAGCCAGACGATATCGTGGTGACAGCCGGATGCATGGAAGCGATCGTGATGTGTTTAAAAGCGGTGACGAAGATCGGCGACACCGTAGCGATCGAGAGTCCCACTTATTTCGGGATCTTCCAGATCATGGAAAGCCTGGGACTGAAAGTGATCGAGATACCAAGCGATGCGCAGACCGGCATCCGCATTGATGAATTTGAAAAAGCGATAAAGAAGTTCAATATCAAAGCCTGCGTATTTGTGCCCAATTTCAATAACCCACTGGGTTCATGCATGCCGGATGAAAACAAAAAGAAGCTGGTGGAAGTGATCACTAAACACCGGGTGCCGTTGATCGAAGATGATATCTACGGCGAATTATATTTCGGAAAGCATCGTCCGAAAACCTGCAAAACCTATGACAAGGAAGGATGGGTTCTGCATTGCACTTCTATTTCAAAATCCCTCGCGCCGGGTTACCGCATTGGTTGGTGCCTGCCTGGAAGGTTCACGGAAGAGGTAAAAAGATTGAAGCTGATCCATAATATCAGCACCAATACATTAACGCAGGTGGCGATCGCGCATTTCCTCAGTATCGGGCGCTATGAATACCACCTGAAGAACCTGCGCAAAGCTTTGCATACGCAATACCTGCGGTATGTTCAGGGTATACGGGAAAATTTCCCGGAAGACGTAAAAGTAAGCAGACCCGAAGGAGGGTTTGTACTCTGGATCGAACTACCCAAAGAGATCAACAGTTACAAACTTTACCAGGAAGCAATGAAATACAATATATCGATCTCGCCTGGCCAGATATTTTCCTCGCAGGGATGCTATGGCAACTGCATGCGCATAGGTTATGGGAGAAAGTTCGACAGTGAAGTGGAATATTGCTTTAAGGTGCTGGGTGAATTGATCAGGAAGATGATGCGGGGAAGGTAAGTTAACATTCCACCTGGACTTTATACAACACCCTTTCCGAAGATTCGCACAAGGGAATAAACTGGCTGTAAAATGATTTCCAGTTTTCGAGCTTTGTCATCCGGCAAGATGCAGGTTCAATCTCTGCAAACGAGTCATAATACAATTCCAGCACCAGTGTATATCCACGCCCGGTTAAGTCGGTCGACAGTCTTGCCCTGATCTTATCGTCCTTCTGCTTTGCGTTCTCAAGGAAATCTTTCCAGATTAAGTTCGCTTGTCGTGAAGTGCCGAATTTCAGGTAAAATACATTTCGCTCTATGAACATGGGAATGACTTTTTCTAAAGTTACAACATGCGGGAGCGAACTGCAAGGGCTGACACAATGCACCGCCTGCGGGGCACCATAGAAAATTACTAGAAGTAAAGCCAGTTCAGGAGCAAGTCGGGCATAACGCCAAGGACGACAATCAGCGCCGCGACAATCACAAGCCCGATACGGAAAGATGGCTTTATCTCCGAGATGGCGCCATCGCCGTCTTTGAAATACATGGCCTGAATGACCCGGAAGTAATAATAAACGCTGATGGCTGCGAATAATACGGCGATGATCACCAGCCAAAGGCCGGATTGGAGTTTTACCACGGAGGCCAGCATATAATACTTAGCCCAGAAGCCTGCAGTGAGCGGTATCCCTACGAGGGACAACAGAAAAACAGTGTTCGTGGCTGCAACAACCGGTTGCGTTCGAGCGAGGCCGTTAAAGCCTTCGAACGTGAGGTCCTTCATTTTTATGAGTATGGCGAAGATGCCGATCGTGGCAAGACTGTAGGCCACGGCGTACAACAAGATGCCTTCCTTTGACATATCGTTCTGGCTGTACAGCGCGAACATCATAAAGCCGGCCTGCGCAATACTGGAATAAGCCAGCATTCGTTTAACACTTTGCTGGAAGATGGCGGTAATATTACCGATGAACAATGTGGCAATGATGATCAGGGCGATCACGAGCTGCCAGCCCGGCCCGATATCCGCCGCCTTCACCTCGAATAATCTGATGAACCCGATAAATATCGCGGCTTTCACGATCGTGGCCATAAATGAAGTAAACACCGAGGGCGCGCCATCGTATACGTCGGGTGTCCAAAAATGAAAAGGCGCCGCTGAGACTTTGAATGCCATGGACACCAAAATGAACGAGAGTCCCAGCACTTCCATCACGGAAACCGGTAGTGACCCAAAATTGGTAAGAGGGTGCGCGTCGATCTTAAAGCTGCCCGTAGCACCGTACAGCAGGGCGATACCCATGAGCATAACGCCTGTAGAGAAAGAACCCATCAGGAAATACTTCAGCGCGGCTTCATTACTCTTCAGGTTTCGCTTGTCGCTGCCAGTAAGTATATACAAGGGGATCGAGATGATCTCGACACCCAGGAACAACATCAGCAACGTATTGAAAGAAGAGATTATGCCGATACCACAGATCACGAAAAATACCAGCGCATGCAGATCGGCCGTGTTCTTCCCGATGAATTCAATGTCTTTACCGGAAAGGAGTACGTATATGAGTGTAGCGCCGATGGCGATGGAATTAAAGAACAAACCAAATTTCGAGATGCGGAGCATGTCCCGGGTATCGATATGCAGGATCTGGTAGCCGTAAGTTTCGGCGATGTTCAACCCGAGGAGGATGATCAGTCCCGTGACAGAAATATATTTATATGCCGGCACGTTCTTGATGGTGAAGCTGCTGAACATCATCACCACACCCAGGATCGCCGAAAATAAGATCGTATTCATGTTTTGTTCAAATCATTATTTAATCGCCGCCATGATGGCGTTGACTGTATCTTCTGTTAGGTTGATCAAAGGTTGAGGATATACGCCCAATATTATGATCCCGATCGCGAGCACCACCAGCATCCACTGTACATTCGATTTTGCCTCGCCCGCCTGTTCGGTGAGCAAGGTTGTTTCGCCGTAAAAAATCCTCTGCACCATATTCAAGGTGTACACAGCTGCCAGGATGATGCTGATCCCCGCCACGGCCGTTGTCCAGATATCATGCTGGAATAGCCCGTTGAACATCAGGAATTCACCGACAAAAGCGTTGGTGAGCGGTAATGCCACATTTGCGAGCGCCATTACTACGAACAAAATCGCGAGCACCGGTGCTTTTTGTGCAAGTCCGCCGAGCTGTGAGAACTTACGTGTGCCGAGCTTGCTTTCGATTGCATCCGCAACGATCCACAAACCGATGACGTTGATCCCGTGATTGAACATCTGGATCATTACACCCTGCAGCCCCGTTTTATTCTGCGCGAAGATGGCCGCGCACATCAGGCCGATGTG
>JAJTCI010000196.1 GCA_021323155.1 Chitinophagaceae bacterium
CAGCCAACATAAATTTTAGGAGTGGTGGTCTTCCGTGCTTTTTCCAGGATGCGTTTATTCCCTGGCGGGTCTTTCGGTAGCGAAAGATCGGTCTTCTTAAGATCCGCGGCAGAAACGCGTCCAAAATCCATACCCTAAAAATAAAAAACAAAAACGTGAGCTATCAAACCTCCTGAACAAATACAGGCTGCTCAGGTATTGATTTTCTACGGGATTTATCTATGGAATGCCTGATTCTATCTACCCATATATACCATCAGGATCTGCACATCACTTGGGTTCACACCACTGATTCGGCTTGCCTGGCCGAGTGTGCGCGGACGAATCTTCTTAAATTTCTGCAGAGCCTCGTTGGAAAGGGCGGCGACCTTGTCGTAGTCGAAAGTATCAGGTATAACCAGTTCTTCCATCTGGCTCATGCGTTGAACGATGTCCTGTTCCTTTTCTATATATCGCTCATACTTCATCTACATCCGGACGTAGTAATACCTTGTCTGCTTTTTGTTTTTCGCTAATTGCAGCAGAGGATAAAGATTCCAGGTAAGGATTGATTTGTGAAGGCTCCACCGAGACCTGGCGAAGTATCTTTTTCAATTCTGATACGCCGTTGCGCTTTGCAACCACTTTATCCATTCTTTCCTGTGAAGCAAGGCCAAGGCGGTAACTCAATTCCGTTAATCTCAGGTCTGCATTGTCCTGGCGCAACAGCGTTCTGAATTCAGCGCGCGACGTGAACATGCGATAGGGCTCATCCGTTCCCTTGCTGATGAGATCATCGATCAATACCCCAATGTATGCATCACTTCTTTTCAGAACCAAGGGCTCAAGATGGCGAACCTTCTGGTGAGCATTGATGCCAGCCATCAACCCCTGGCAGGCGGCTTCTTCATACCCTGTAGTGCCGTTGATCTGCCCGGCGAAAAACAGGTTGTGTATCTGCTTGGTTTCCAAGGAGTATTGAAGTTGCGTTGGGGGAAAATAGTCGTATTCTATAGCGTATCCAGGCCGAAAAATCCGGCAGTTCTCGAAACCCGGAACCAGTGTAAGTGCCTGATACTGAACATCTTCCGGAAGGGATGTTGAGAAGCCATTCACATAGATCTCTACTGTGTTCCATCCTTCGGGCTCTACAAACAGCTGATGTCTTTCACGGTCTGCAAATCGATGAATCTTGTCTTCGATACTGGGACAGTAACGCGGGCCTACGCCTTCAATCCTACCCGCATACATCGGACTTCGATCAAAGCCGGTTTTAAGCATATTATGGACTTCGGGACTGGTATAGGTAACATAGCAGCTACGCTGGTCCTTTGCGGCTACCCGTGTAATATCGAGATATGAGAAGCCCGAGACCTCTTCATCTCCTTTTTGTTCATCCATTTTAGAATAGTCCAGGCTTCGACCATCCACCCTGGGGGGGGTGCCGGTCTTAAGCCGGTCGCTTTGAAACCCTAATTCTATGAGTTGTTCAGTAATTCCCGTAGCGGCTTTCTCTGCCACACGACCGCCGCCAAATTGCTTTTCTCCAATATGAATGATGCCGTTCAGAAAGGTGCCACTTGTCACTACCACCGCCTTGGAGTGGATTTCATGTCCAAGCCCGGTTAACACGCCATATGCACGGTTGCCTTTAATAAGGATCGACCTGACCATATCCTGGTAAAAATCAACATTCCTTGTTTGCTCCAGCATCTCCCGCCATGTACCAGCGAAAAGCATACGGTCATTTTGGGTCCGGGGACTCCACATTGCCGGTCCTTTACTCCGGTTAAGCATTCTGAACTGAATTGCACTCTTATCTGTGACGATCCCGCTATAGCCTCCGAGGGCATCTATTTCACGGACTATCTGCCCTTTTGCAATGCCTCCCATGGCCGGATTACAGCTCATTTGAGCAATGGTTTGCATATTCATCGTGATTAACAACACGCGGCTGCCTAAATTGGCCGCTGCGGCCGCCGCTTCGCAACCAGCATGGCCTGCGCCAACTACAATGACATCATATTCGGGAAACATGAGCGCAAAGATAACTTTAAACAAATGCCGTTTCACGTGAAACGGCTGCCAGGGATTTTTGAAAGGTATTCTTAACTAATCCTTGAATTATAGTTTGTTCCACGTGGAACATCTCACTGCTTACAGGCGAAATCCTGAACGAAAAAAAGCTGTTCTCGCCCGTAAGTGGTGGCGCCGATACCAATGTTAGTGTATTCCTTATTGAGAAGTGTTTTGCGGTGACCCAGGTTTTCTAATCCGTGATCCAAATACAGCATGGCGATAGCCATCAAAACATTGCCATTGCCGAGACTCATGTTTTCGCTGCCGCAATTCCGGATTCCTGCTTGTTGAAGGCGGCTCGAAAAGCTGGTACCATTGGTGGAGGTGTGGCTAACGGTCGCTTTCTTTTCGCCTATATCCATGGCGTGTGACCTGGCAGCAGTTATCAAGGTGTCATTCAGCCCAAACAGTGGTAAGTTACCGGCTGCGCGGAGATCTTCCTTGAGCGAAACGGAATACTTCCCCTTGAGTTGAGGGTGAACCAGTAAAATGGGTGTCATAACGCTGTCCCAAAACCTAACGGGGTTCTTTCTTGAGTAGTTTGTCCAATAGAGTATCTCCTTTTCTTCTTTCGAGAGCTTATTATAGGTTTTGAACGAGGCATTCCATTGTTCCACTTCCTCATCCCTGGAGAGGTTGAACTTGATCTCCCTTTGCTCCAGCACCACGACACTCTGACTGATGGCAGCAAAGGGTAACAACAGCATTAGCAGGAACAGCTTCATAGAGGGCATTTCTTATCGGGGATTTGCTTTTTCAAATAAACGCAAATACTCAGATTCCTTTTCTCTCATTAAAGTTATTTCACTTTTCCTTTTATCAACATACCCGCACAAGTGAAGCGCACCGTGAAAAATGACTCGTAGCATCTCCTCCCTTTGGGTAACCCCAAAACCAGCAGCATTTTCCTTCACCCGGTCCACGCTTATATACACCTCTGCGTCTATTACTCCCCCATCGCTAAGCGGGAAGGTGATTATATCCGTATAGAAGTCGTGGTCAAGGAACTGCCTGTTGATGCCCAAGAGGTACTCGTCAGAACAAAAGATATATTGAATGACGCCCGGCTTATATCCCTCCCGTTTCAATAGCTTCTCCAAGAAGACCTTGAGCCTGGTTTTCTGGTTCGAATTGAAGGTCCGATCGTGGTTGATGAATTTAATCATTCGTTTTGCTAATGCTCCAAAATTCGTAACAAAAAACAGATAAGTGCAGACTACATTTGTTTGAATGAAAAAGCTTTCCGAGATCCGTGTTGGAAAATGTGCAATAATCCATTCGTTTGAGAACGATGATATGTATATTAAATTGATGGAGATGGGTTGCATTCCCGGAGAGAAGGTGCGTGTCGAGCAGATCGCGCCTCTTGGTGACCCAATCTCGATATCCGTGGCAGGCTATAACCTGAGCTTAAGGCTCAATGAAGCAAGAAACATCATTGTTGACGAGATAATCTCTTGACTGTCAATTCATTAAATGAATATTGGTCTGTACTTCGGTTCCTTTAACCCCATACATGTAGGTCACCTGATCATTGCCAGCCACATCGCGGATAATTCTACACTCGATCAGGTCTGGTTTGTCGTCTCCCCTCAAAATCCCTTGAAACCCGCCCAGGGTTTGCTCAATGAATACCATCGCCTTCATCTTACTCAGGTAGCAGTACTAGAGGATCCGCGAATGAGAGTGAGCGATGTGGAATTCAAGTTACCGAAGCCTTCTTACACCATCGATACACTTACCTACCTGGAAGAAAAGTATCCGGGCTATGCATTCACCGTTATCCTAGGGTCAGATAGTTTCCAGAATATTCAGCGATGGAAGAACGCCGATTTACTAATAAAGAATTTCTCTTTCATTGTTTATCCAAGGCCGGGCTTCACATTGTCTGAAACAAATTCGAATGTGGAAGTTATCGCCGCGCCCTTGCTGGAGATATCGGCAACTACCATAAGGAATAATATCAAAGAAGGAAAGTCTGTAAGATACCTTCTCCCGGATAACGTACGAGAAGAAATAGAACGGTCCGGCTATTATAAGTAATCAAAAAAGCACTCCCAGCGCCAGGCAGCCAAGAACAATCACGGGGGAAGGCAGGCGCGTCCGGATCAGCATCACAAGAGTAGCAGTAATTACGATCACATCGAGCAAGCCGATAATGTTTCCCCCAAGCATTTCACTCACCGCGAGGTCCTTCATTAAATATATCGTGGCGCCGGCCATGATCCCGACGATACAAGCATTGATCCCTTCCAGCGAACGAAAGATGACTGCGTATTTTTTTAAGTTGTGCCAGACCGGAAAAAAGAACAGCACCAGTAACACACTCGGCAGGAACAAAGCCACACAACCGATAATACATCCCAGCAATTGCATTTGGGTACCTTGGTCTTTCATCACCATGCCCCCCGTATACGCGCCTATTGAAAACACCGGTCCCGGTATCGCGCGCACCAGACCCGAGCCTGTAAGAAATTCTTCACGTGTCATCCGCGCACGATATGCGCTATCCGATCTCTGGGAAGGGCGGACCACATATTGTTCATACATCATCGGCATCAGTACGTCGCCCCCGCCAAATACCAGGCTGCCGAAACGATATGAGTTCTCGAAAAGGTTATACGCCCGACGGTCCTTCCAGTTCTCTTTACGGGCAGTTTCACTGAAAAACCCCGCCACCAGGAAGATCAGGAGGAATACAAGTATGTTTCCCCAGCGGATCTTTTTCGGCGGAATCTCTTTTTGCGGGATCCGTTTATCACTGAAGTTCGTAGCAATACCTGCGGCAAGTATCAGTCCCGGAAAAACGAAGGGGTTCTTGAAGAAAAATACAGTCATGAAAGCCGCCACTACCATGATCACATTGGTGATCGGATTATGAACAGCCACATTATATAACCGGTAGGTAGAAAACGCTATGAAACCAATCGCCATGGGCTGGATGAACTTGAACCATCCCGGGTCGACAGTACGGTATGTCAGCAGGAACGAAAGGCCGCCCATGATGATGCAAGCAGGCAACATCCATATCAGGAGCGTTAGAATTGCCAACGGGAAACGACCGCGCTTGTAACCAATTAATAAAATTGTCTGTGTTGAAGAAGCGCCAGGTA
>JAJTCI010000197.1 GCA_021323155.1 Chitinophagaceae bacterium
TCCAGTCCCGTTTTCGGCTTTTCAATGAACGAAGTGATAAGGCGGTTCTGGTCCGTTTTCAATATCCCGAATTCCGATGCTTCCTTGCCCGCCACCGGGATGGTGGCGATGGATATGTCGGCCCCGCTTTCAATATGCTCGTTCATCATGTGCGCGAAATCCATCTGGTAAAGCTGGTCGCCACTTAATATGAGGATATAGTCCGCGTTAAAGCTGAATATATGTTTGAGGCTTTGGCGTACTGCATCCGCCGTGCCCTGGAACCAGCTGGCATTATCAGGCGTTTGTTCTGCGGCGAGTATGTCTACAAAGCCTGTACTGAAATTGCTGAAATGGTAAGTATTCTTGATATGCTTATTCAGCGAAGCCGAATTAAATTGCGTGACCACGAACATGCGGTTGATGTTCGAATTGATGCAATTGCTGATGGGAATATCCACCAACCGGTACTTGCCCGCGATGGGAACAGCCGGCTTAGACCTGCTTGATGTAAGGGGGTACAACCTTGTACCGGCACCTCCTCCTAAAATGACTGCAATGACGGACTTAGGTGAAAACATATTTCGTCTGGTTTATCTTTTATTGAGTCCAATTTTTTCTTCCTTCCCTTGACAAATCAAAATTAAAAAAAGTATCGCTCCCCCACCATTCACAATCCACCCCGCCCCTACCGAACGGCACGTCAGGGCGGGCATTCACAATTCACAAATGACCATTCTCCTCTTCTTTCAACCCCAAGTTACCGCAATCCCTCGTACAACCCGATATACTGCTCCACGACCCCTTCCCAGCTGTGGTCGATTTTCATCATGTGCTGGCGCATCCCGAGCAGGTGCTTTTTATCGTGGTGCACCGAGACCGCACGCTGTACGGAATAAATGATGTCGGCCACGCTGGCATGGTTGAAGCGGATGCCGAATCCTTGCTCCTCCCCCATATCAACGACGGTATCGATCAAACCTCCCGTACTTCTAACGATGGGAACAGTACCATAGCGCAAAGCATACAACTGGTTCAGCCCGCATGGCTCCACCCTGCTGGGCATCAGCAAAAAATCTGCCGCAGCATAGAGCTTATGGCTGAGGCCCTCATCGTACCCGATATAACAATTGTAATTGTCCGGGAAATGGGATTTTAGTTCATTCAGCCGGTCCTCTACCGTCGGATCGCCGCTACCCAGCACAACGAAACAGATGCTGCCATCTGTCGCATAGATAGAGGCTGCGATCGCATCGGGTAAGATGTCCGCAGCTTTTTCCCCAACCAGCCGGCCGATAAACACGGCCAGTGGCTTGTCCGGGTTGATGCCAAACTGTTTACAGACGGCATTCTTATTTTTCAACTTGCCGGCGGTGACATTCCGGCTCGTATATTTTGCGTAAAGGAACTCGTCGGTTTTCGGGTCCCAGACTTCGTTATCTATGCCGTTGATGATTCCCACGCACTTGCCTTGTTCATATTCAAATAACGCTTCCAGGCCATTGGCGCTGGTCCTTAACTCGGCCAGGTAGCTGGAACTCACAGTGGTGACTTTCATATAATAGTTCTTGTCCCATCCCATCCATCCCTGGTACTGCGCGTTATGGATCGTTAATACGGTCGGGATGTCGCTCATTGCCCGGTACTGGTAACAATGCTGCAGCATAAACGGGATCAAAGCGGTGTGGTGGTCGTGGCAGTGAACGACATCCGGTTTATGCTCCCAGTTGCTGAGCCAATGTACCACCGCGATCTGGAAAGCCGTAAACCGCTCTACGTCGTCATCATAACCATATATTTTTTCGCGGTCGGTCAACCCCTGGATATCCACCAGGAACAGGTCGAACCCCAGTTTGTTCGTTGATTCCTTGATCACCGTGTATTCGAAGAACCAGTTACCCATATTGGTCTGGCCTTTAAAATCGACCACCCATTCATTGGCATAAAGGAATTTGGTCTTGTACATCGGCATCACAAGCTTTGCGAAATGCCCGGCCTTCGCCTGGTATTTGGGTAACGCGCCTGCTACGTCACCCAGCCCGCCCGCCTTGGCCACCGGGTAACATTCCGCACTTACGTGTATGATCTCCATTCGTTGAGCTTTCGGTTTAACATGTGTAACGCGCTGCAAATTTGATACTTAAAATTTTTATGTGGGTAAAAACTTCTTACTTTCAAATCATAATCAAAACTGACGATGTTATGGCAACCTCAATGGGCAACCTTCAACCGAAGACCGGACTATCACGATCAGCACCAATTCCCACCAATTACGGGGCGCTCAGCACACTTGTCACCGTTTTCTTTTTCTGGGGTTTTATAGCGGCCGGCAACAACGTATTCATCCCATTTTGCAAGAACTATTTTAAACTCGACCAGTTCCAGAGCCAGCTGATCGATTTTGCTTTCTACACCGCTTATTATGTTGGAGCACTGGTCCTTTTCGCTTTTGGCGCATTGGGCGGCAGGGACCTGGTGGCGAAATGGGGCTACAAAAAAAGTATCGTATACGGATTGCTGTTCTCAGCACTGGGAGCGGTGGCCATGATCATCGCGGTGAACGCGAATACGTTCGAAGGAATGCTGTTCGGGCTCTTCATCGTTGCTTTGGGCTTTTCCCTTCAGCAAACGGCTGCACAGCCTTTTGCAATCTCGCTGGGTGACCCGGCAACCGGTACCAGCAGGGTGAACCTCGCTGGTGGTATCAATTCATTCGGGACAACGATCGGGCCCCTGGTAGTGGCATTCGCACTGTTTGGGTCTACGGCCGATATTCCCGATTCGGAACTGCAGTCTTTAAGTCTCGACAAGGTTGTTATACTCTACAGTGGCGTAGGCATTCTTTTTATAGCGGCGGCAGCGTTATTCTATTTTTCAAAAAAAGTCCCGGCAGGCATTTCGCTGGAGCGAACCGAAAAAGCGAACAAGGCATTGTACACACTTCTTATAATGACTGGGCTGTTGATTATCATGTTCGCTCCCGTGTTCAATAGTTATAACAGCGCCGAACAAAAACAGATAGAGGCAAAAGAAAAAGAGATTGGTAGTTACCATAACCAGGCTGATTCCCTTGTACGGGTGTCCTTAACACCGGGGTCGGACGTAAAATTCTCCAATGGGTTCTTAAAGGAAAAAAAAGCATCACAGGTTAACAGCCAGCTGGATTCAATCTCGGGCCTCAGTCCCCTGGCCGCCGCGAATGTGAGCAGTATCCGTGCCTCGCAAAAACAGATCGAAGTGGCCGGTAACCAGATCGCTGTTTTAAAACACCCGCTGGAACAACAACGGATGTATTGGTTATTAGGCGCGCTGGCAGTGGTGGTCATCAGCCTCCTTGTCGCCAACCAGGGATCCCGAAAGAACCCTGAAGGCTGGGGCGCCATGAAGTATCCGCAGTTGGTATTGGGTATGCTCGCCATCTTTTTTTATGTAGGCGTTGAAGTGACCATCGGCAGCAACCTCAGTGAACTGCTGAAGCAAGCCGATTTTGGTGGCTATAGTTCATCTCAGGTAGCTCCCTTTATTTCGTTGTACTGGGGCAGTTTGATGATCGGGCGATGGACCGGTGCGATCTCCGCCTTCGATCTGAAGAATCCAACTAAAAAAATGCTCATGTTTGTAATTCCGCTGGTGGCGTTTGGCGTTGTGTTAGGCGTGATCGCGTTGCGGAGCTATGATATTACACCGTTGTTATATTATGTATTCTGTGTGCTGGTTCTGATCGCGGCATTTTACCTGGCAAATGACAAACCTGCCAGGACCTTATTGTTATTCTCTTCGCTCGGTCTTATTGCCATGCTTGTTGGTATATTCAATGAAGGTGAAGTAGCGATCTATGCTTTCCTGAGTGGCGGCTTGTTTTGCTCCATCATGTGGCCTGCCATCTTCCACCTCTCGATCTCCGGGCTGGGCAAATGGACCACGCAGGGATCCGCTTTCCTGATCATGATGATCCTCGGTGGTGGCATTATTCCCCCGATACAGGGTAAGATCGCTGACTACCTGCAAACGAAATCCACCGTTGCGGGATATGGTATCCATAACTCTTACTGGGTGGCGGTTATCTGTTTTGTTTACCTGGCATTCTTTGCATTCGCGGTCCGTGGTATATTGAAAAGGCAGGGGATCGACTATGAAAAGAAACCGGATGAAGACCTGGAACCTTTGCAAACTTCGCCGCAGTCGGCGCTGGATGTGACCGTTTGAAATAAGAAATAAGAAACCATGGAGTAAGAAATCAGGAAGTAAGGGCTTCCTGATTTTTTTTATTTGTTTATACCCATAGTGCTACTGCCTACTGCCTACTCCCTACTGACCACTCCCCAACCGATACCGGAACAGCGTTTTACCATCCTCCTCCGCCGTGTACAGGAAATGGAAATTATTTTTCAGCAATACATTTTGTGAAGCAAGGTTTTCCGAACGCGCCAGGGCGAACAGGGGATCGATCTGTTTAGAAGTCGCGTACTCCACTCCTTTCGCCGTCAGTTCCGTAGCATAACCACGTCCCCAGTATTTTTTCAACAACGCGTATCCCAATTGAATATCGGTTGACCCCGGTATCGGTATGATCGCGAAAGAACCCACGAAATTGCCCCGGCTGTTGAACGTTGCCCAACGACCAAGATGCGGGTACTCGTCATAAAAGTCGATGTTCTTTTGCAGGAAATCCTTTGACTCTTCCGGGTTGAGCGTTTTCCGGATAAACCTCATCACTTCCTCATCGCCGTTCAGCCGCGTGAAATGACCCAGGTCGTCGACTGTATACCGCCGAACGGTAAGTCGCCTGGTTTTAAAAACGATCCCGCTCATCTGCCTCGCTTAACGTTTATTGTTTCTTCCCTTTAATAGAAAGTTTTGTTTCCATCTTCATAGGGGTCTTCTGTCCTTCGGCCTCCGCTTCCATATCCATTGACATATTCATGTTGCCATCCAGTATCATCCCGGACGCCATTTCATAAGTATATTTCCCGTTGGACTTGCCTTTGACACTCATATCGGCACCGTTTGATTTCGATCGCCCTGGTTCGTATACAGAGTTCACTTTTACCACCGCGTTGCCGTCGTCTACAGATTCAAGTGTATATGTACTGATGCTTTTCAGCGTAACGCCATTCTGGTTCATTTCGGTAGTGTCTTTCCAGGACTCCCCTACCTTAACCGGTGCCTTTGGAAAGATCGAAAATGCCTGCTGGATACTCTGCCGGAAACTTTCTTCGCTGAAGCCGCCGCCCATCTTTTTTATGTCGCCGCCTTTCGCATCCGGTGGTATCATGCTTTCCATGATCTCTTTCAGACCGCTAACCTTCCCGATCTTGCCCTGCTCATCCATGGTAAAAGCGAATTGCTTTCCTTTTAAGCCACCGAACATTTTATTCAGCATACCCAAAGGACCAGAAGTGTCAGACGGGTTATCAGTATCCATCGACATTTTCATGCCCATTGCGTTCGCATCCATTTTCATCCCGCGGATGGTAGAAGTGATGGTCTTCCAGCCGGCACTGTCATTCGCCACATCGAACAGGTAGGTAAACGTAAGCAGGGTTTTCATCTTCATCGGTATTGCGCCGCTGCCCTGAGTCATTTCCATATCGGCTGTAGTGGTGTATTCGTAACGGCTTCCTTTTGGCATCTGCAGTTTAAGGCTCACCAGTTCGGAACTTGTCTTGCAGGCCAATATGAAAGTTCCGGCGAACGATAATGCGATCAATAGCTTTTTCATTGTGCTGTATTTACATGTAAATTAAGGTCATTTATGTATTTCCGAACTGAAATGAAATTCAATGTCCGGGTTGTTCTGAATCTCAGTGTTTAAGAACCATTCGCTCTGGGCCAGGTACACCGGGTGGCCGTCTTTATCCTCGCCGGCGTTCTGCTGCTTGAACCGGAGAAAGTCCTCTAATTTTTTACGGTCATCGCATGTCAGCCAGCAGGCCTTGTAAAATGGTAGGCTGCGGAACTCGCAGGCCGCGCCGTATTCGTGCAGCAAACGGTACTGGATCACCTCGAACTGGAGTTCACCTACGCAGCCAATGATCTTCTTGGTGCCGCCATACTGCGTAAACAGCTGGGCCACTCCTTCGTCGGTGAGCTGCTGGATGCCCTTCTCAAGTTGCTTGGTCTTCATCGGGTCCTTGTTCACCAGTTCCTTGAATATCTCCGGTGAAAAAGTAGGGATGCCAATAAAATAAAAATCTTCCCCCTCGGTC
>JAJTCI010000198.1 GCA_021323155.1 Chitinophagaceae bacterium
TGGTTTCTTGCTGAAAACCCCACCCCCAATGAGCAGGAACTGTTCGTTACCGATATGGTTCAGGTGCTTCTGCCACTTTACCGCCGCGACCGCGTGAACATACCTGTTGTCGTTGTTTTCCAATTTGCCGAAGCGGATCTTACTATATAAAACGGGGTATTTCGTACCGGATGAAAAATACCTGCCGAACATGGGTGACATGCGCTCGGCATAAGCATACCGGAAGTCCAAAACGATCTCCTTTGTCTTAAATGTGTTCCACGACGCGGTGCCTTCGCTGAAAGTATAATCGTATTGGGGAGTGATATGTTCCACGTTGACAGCTGCACCCAGGCTGAAATAACCCAGCCGTTTGTTCACACCGAAGGTGTAGGATCTGATCCTGTCCACGCGCCCCAGGAGGAACCTGCGAATAAAATTCCGGTCAAGTTCCTTGTTCACCTGTAGTCTCCCGGGATCCTGGAGGTCATCCTTATGATCAAAGCGAAAAGTAAATTCTTTATACTTGTCGGCGTACAACTCGGCGTACACTCCATATTTCCAGTTCTTGTCGTGGGTGCCATAGGCAAACCAGCCGCCCACGTTGAATCTCGGGGAGAGCTTGTTGCTGGTCCGCAGGCCAAATCCCAGGCGGTGTTTTTCATAATTATTGAAGCTATAGATCCGCTGGAGGTCAAGGTCCACAGGTCCCAGTGGGAAGAACCCGTCCACCAGTTGCTCAAAATAACTTCCAATGCGGTCAAAATTATGTTCGTCGCCCAGGCTATCCAGCACTATATAAGTGCGTTTGTCCTTTTCAGTGAGTGGTGCGGGCCGGAGCGCTACCCAGGCCGTGTCTTTTAACGCGTCGGCGCCCGGCATCAGGCGCGTGGAATGCGCCCTGTCGAATTTGAAGTCAGATCTGGCGAACGAAACCGAATCGACCAGCGAAATGCCTTTCATACTCATGCCTTGACGGGTACCCATGATGTTGTCCCAACGAATAAAATAGTTCAGCTGGTGCGGGAACCATTTATCTTCCTCCAGTCGATACTGCTGTTCGATACCTACCACCCGATCAAGTACGGGATCTTTGAATTGCGCGATCAGCTGCGCGATCGCGAAATACCTTGAACTGATATATAAGGAGCCACTGAGGTTTTCCGGGTCGTTCTTTGGCTTGAAGCTGATGATCCATATGGTGTCGCGGTCCTGCTGAAATTCGTCTTCCAGCCGGAAAGCAAATCGCTGGTGCAGCCCGCTACTTACCGGGCTGTGATAATCCCTGCCGTTTAACGTCAGGTAATCATTATAGGCATGAAAGGGCAACACGTCGGTCACAAGCGATGTAAAAAGCGCCTTCTTGAAACCGGACATGCGCGTGGCGATCACATCTTCCTGCAATTTTTGCGGTCTTTCCCAGGTACGCCTGCTAAATGTCTCCGTCATGAACATATGCTGACGCTCGGTAAAGTCCCGGAACTCGCGCTGATCCTGCGATGTGTCTTTGGGCGTCACTGAATCAGGTAACACAAAATCCATGGTGGTCTTGTAGTACACATTGCATTGGTACCAGTCGTATTTGTCGGGATTATTGCGGTTCCGGTTGGCCAAAACGTTGTTCAGGATGCGCCGGAGTTTATTGGTTGTACTGGAAACAACCACTTCATCCAGCAGTGCACTCGCGGGTTGCAGGATGATATCGAGATGTGTGGATGAATCTACCGTGCTTAGGGCGATCTTCCGGGTAACGAATCCGAGGTGGGAGACCGTGATAGTCGTGGCTGGGGATACACGCACTTTGAATTTGCCCTCCAGGTCCGCAACCAGGCCTTTATTAGTCTCACCCAGCCTGATCGTGGCGAAAGCAACCGGGTTGCCGGCCGTATCTTTGACGGATCCGGTTAACAATTGGGAAAACGAGTTCCAGGAGCAGGAAAGTAAAATGGCAACGAGAATAAAAGGTCGCAGGTCCCGTTTTGGCATATCCGAAAATAGAAAAACCGCCTAAAGCAGATTGTTAATATTGGAAGCTGAACTTTACCGTAGGTCCAAAAACATGGCTTTTAATTTGTTTTGATATAAGCGCCCGTGGCCGGGCACAAAATCGCAACTGAATACATGGAATCACCGCTGTCGGTTTTCGAGGAGCTGAGAAAGGAGAAAGAAAGGCTCACCTCCCTGTACAACCACAAAATACTCGACACTGAGCCCGACCCTGACTATGACCGGATCGTGAAGGTGGCTGCACATGTATGTGACGCATCGGTTGCGCTGATCAGCCTGATCGACCGGGACAGGCTGTGGTTTAAAAGCAGGCTTGGGTGGGACCAGGAAGAAGCGCCACGTGATTTCTTCTGTTCCCATGCCATCAAGGGCGATCATATCCTGGAGATACCGGATACACGGCTGGACGAGCGATTCAGGGACCATAAACTCGTTACGGAAAAGCCGTATATCCGGTTTTACGCCGGGGCTCCACTTATTTCAAGTGACGGGAATAAACTGGGTACCCTTTGCGTGCTGGACATTTTGCCCAAGAAACTCACGGCGGCACAAAAGGAAAGCCTTGATACCCTTGCGCGCCAGATCGTGTTGCAAATGGAACTCAAGTTGCAGAAAGAACAACTCAAGCAGTTGAATACAGGACTTTTGAACGATCTCCAGAAGCGTATTGAACAAAAGGACAAGATACTGAAACTGTTTTCCCGCTTTGTTCCCCCCGAAGTGATATCCCAACACCTTCATGCGAACAGTCCCGGGTTTAACGATGCGGAATTGAAATACTGTTCAATACTGTTCTGCGATATCCGCGGGTATACGTCATTGGTGGAGAACACCCATCCACGCAATGCCGTCGCCATCCTCAATACTTTTTACACGGTAATGTCCGATGTGATCAAGACATTCAGTGGGGTGGTGGTGCAATATGTGGGGGATGAGATCTTCGCGATCTTCGGAAAACCTTTTTCATTCCCGCAATTCGAGAGGAACGCGGTTTTCTGCGCGATGGAGATGATGAGGCAACTGGAGAACGTGAACAAGCTTTGCCGTGAATACACTGACAGGCAGATCAGCATCGGTATCGGTATAAATGCAGGTGAAGTGATCACCGGCACACTGGGCTCTGATGAAAAAATAGAATTTTCTGTAACCGGTGACAATGTCAATACCGCCAAACGCATCGAGTCGCTCACCAAGGAACATCCTAACACGATCCTGATCAGTGAAACGGTCTATGAGAAGGTAAAAGACCTGGTAGGCGTGAAGGTCTGGGATCCCATCAATGTAAAAGGTAAATCGCAACCGTTGCAGATATACGAAGTGACGGGTAAGCGGAACGGCAGTAAGGGAACCGGTCCGGAAGTGGCGGAGCAACACGCCTGATCCTTATCTTTCTATCCAGAGTACGGAGTTGCCCGTATCGAATTCATTTTCTTCCCAAAGTTTATTCGCAGGATCTTTGATCCACTTGCCGTCTACGATGAATTTATACCGGTGTTTTCCCGGGGCAAGGTGCACATGGTAGATCCATCGATCGCCTTCTCTCTTCATGGGAATAGATTTCGGATCCCAGTTGTTGAAATCGCCCGCGAGGTATACCTTTTTAGCGTTAGCCATCTCTAATGTAAATGTATAATTCGGCTGGATCACCAGGAATGAGTTTCCATTGTCGCCGGTAATGCTGTTAGCCGGGTCGCTCATCCACTGTTTGTCCACGATGAATTTATATTCGTAATTGCCGGGCCCGATCACGTAAGGCAATTCCCATCCGTTGGCCGTTTTAGCCAGGAACAGTTCATCCTCCTTCCAGCCGTTAAACGACCCGGAGAGTACAACGCGCTGCGCGTTCAGAAAGCCGTCCAGTTTAAATAAATGTGGCCTGCCAAAACGCAGCACTGAATTGTGTGCGCCGTGACCGTCGGGTAGTTTGTCGGGATTCGCGGGGTCTGCATACCAATTTCCATCTACAATGAACTTATAAGTATGCGTTCCTTCGGCCAGGTACAACGGCAAATGCCAGCCGGCAGGCGATCTTTTTAGTTCTATGTCTTTCTCCCGCCAGTTGTTGAAGCTGCCCGTCACGTATACTCGCTTCGCATTGGTAAACCCGTCTAAATGAAAGCTGGTATTTGGTTTGAAAAAAACCGAATTGATATTCCCATCCCCATCGTTTTCGTTCAATGAATTAGCAGGGTCGGTGATCCAATTGGCATCTACAATGAATTTGTACCAGTGTTTGCCTGCGCTAAGCTTTACCGGTGCGATCCACCCGCTGTCTGTCCTGGTCATTTCCACCGCGCCTTGTTGCCAGTTGGTAAAACTTCCCGCGGAATTTGTTCAACCCGTAAGCTACCCTGGCCTGGTCGGGCGGAAACCCGTCCGCGGAAAGTATGGGTGGCTTACCGGCCAGTATGATCTTTTCCAACGAAGGCCCCAGGAGGTCGAAACTGAGCAATGGCTTGCTGATGAGCAGCAAGGTCTTCGTATTCTTTTCAATTGCCCAACCGAGTTTTTCCAGCGAATCGGTCTTATTCGTTTTCAGGAAAGTCTTGAGGTCAAGATCCGCAAGTTCGAAATGCACGATGAATTCTTCGAGATCCTTATCCGGTAGCTGTTTGCTCAGCTCGATCCACATCCTGCCATTCTTTATGGAATACTTCGGCTGTTGCGCCGCAGCCGTCATATGCAGCAAAATGCACAGCACGAAGGAAATACTTCCCGCTATGAGTTTATGGTATCCGTTCCGCGTCATTTCCATATGTACATTTTGCGTTTGACAAAGTTAAAACCTATTTTATGCAATGAAAGGAAATCAAATCCTAAAACGCCGTCCACGCAACCATTATA
>JAJTCI010000011.1 GCA_021323155.1 Chitinophagaceae bacterium
TTTTAGATTCAGTGTATCTGCCTGCAGCGTAGGAGAAGCGATCTCGTAGTTCTCTATGAACGCGAGGCGTTCCGCCAGTGGATTGTTACTGATGTCAAAAGCAGTCACCTGCATGATGCCCGGGGGAATACCCTTCTTGTTGATGGCAACCGCGTTCTGGTCCTGGTCAAGGTTGAGATGCGCTTCATACACCAACTGGTGGTTCACCTGGGCCACTACTTTAACTACGTTGTATTTTTCTTTTTGGGCGAGGCTGCGGTCGACGACTACGAATAACTTGTGCGGGTTGTTGTTTTCGGTTTTCAGGGTCACGCCATCTTTCTTTGCTGAAGGAAGTTTAAAGGTCAGCACCGCACCATTCGCGCCCGGAACGGCGGCGGTATAGGTTTTCCCTTCTTCGGGTTCCAGTTCGAATGATCCCATGCCATTATGCTCGGCTACAAATTCAGTGACCTTATTACCGGCATTATCGGTCACATATCCTTTCACCTGGGCCGGGAGTGATTTACCGGTGGTGGCTTTGAAAGCGACCCGGCTTTTCAACCCGGTGACCATATCACCGCCTTCAGGGAAGAACTGGAGTTTGATCAGTGGCTCGTTGGCAGCGGGCGCGGCACCCGTGTTGTAGTTATTGCCAAAGATGAACAGCTCTTTATGAAAGATGAATTCGGGGAAATTGAGCATCCAGAGCGTGTACGCATTCAGCGCGTAAGTGCCGGATGTTACGTTAGCGGGTAACTCCAGATCCGCCGGTGTGCTTCCCAGGCTGTCGAGCCGGTACATTTTTTTTTGCACCACTTCACCGCGGTTGTTCACGAGGTCAACGTATAATATCCTGCTGAGATAAGAAGGAATGCCTTCAACGGTACACCAGGCTTTCATCCATATCGTTTCACCAGGGAGGTAATAAGATTTGTCTGTTTGGACAAAAACTTTTTCCTGTGGGTGATGTGTGTTATATCTGGTCAATGTTGAATCATGACGGGACTGTCCAAATAGCGATGTTGAAATATTAATTAATATCAAAGCATAAAGGCAGTTCTTTAAAAGACCGAGATGCATGTATCTAATCGATAATTTTTTCATAAAAAATAATATTTCCTTTATCGGATATTCCTTGAATGACGATCTTAAAAGCCTTGGAAATATCGTCATTTCTAAAACTTATCTTGAAGAGGCCGGTTTTATCATAGGTTGGATTGGCATTCCAGTATAAAGTCATTCTGTGGTCTTTACCAGGCGGGATATCCGTGGATTCCGGGACATAAAATTGTCGTGTAACAGCATATCCCTCTTTCTGAATACTGATGTACTGTTGTTCATTTACGCCCCTTTCTTCCGAGACCCCGCCTTTACGGGTATAGATCAGTATTGCTCCGGAGAAAGCCCCTAAAGCGGTAGCCTCGCTTTTCAGAACTTTAATTAAAGCTATGTCCTGTAATGAAACGGAACTAAATATTTCCTGGTCCACTTCTATTTCATTAAGGAAGTATAATGGTTCCCCACCTCTGATAGATACAGCTGGCAAAAGCGGGTTTGGACCGTACTCGACATTTACTCCCGGAACGGCAGCCATTAAAATCTGCCACGGGTTATTATAAAATGGATATTTAGCCGGATCTATAGCTTTTCCACCATGGAAAAGCCCGGAGGCGTAAACATTGTTCAAAGAATCTTCCTTTGATACAACTCTGGCAGCAACAGTAACTGTTTCCAGATAGCTGGTTTCGGACGTATCTATTGCTGTTTTTCTTGACTGCCAATAGCTTGAAAAGGTTTTTTGGTTTTCAATCGATACAGTATCGAGATTGATCCGGGGAATATTCAACGATTTTCTAAGAGTGTCAATATATGAGGGTATTAAAATTACGTCAACTGGTAACTGCTCATGTACATTATTGGTTCCTTTGTATGACACCGTTGCTTTTTTGCGAAAAGAGAGGTCTCCTAAAAGAAATTCACCCTTTTTTGAAAGGATTGCTTCCGCAAGGATGGTTGTTGAATCTTCACCTTTTATTACAAAAGAAACTTTACCATCCGTTATTGGGTCAGTTCTATCGGTCTTTGTAGCCTTACCGGCTATCCACATTGTGGACTCGACGGGAAATTTTGGGGGCGCAACTTCATTGTTAAGTATTCTTTCCCATTTAAATCTCCTCCATCCATGCGTCATTAGTAAAAGGTCGAGGTGACGAAGCGTAATTTCGTCCTTATTCCTAAAGTAATATCCAGGCTGGTGGATATATCCTTTCAGATCAGACGTCAGAAGCAGGGACGAAGCAATGGTATTTTCGATCCTTGAATTATTGTCCAGCAACGCGTTGGTAACTGATGCAGCAATAGAATGATAGCCAGCGGGTAATCCAAATGTGAAAGTATTTTCTCCACGCGATGTATTATTCAGCATCTTTTTTTCCAAAATTGGGGACACGATCTCGTAATTCTCTATAAACGATAATCTCTCGGCAAGTGGTCGATTGTTTCTATCGAACGCCGTCACCTGAATAATGCCAGGTGGAATTCCCTGCTTGTTTATTGCTATCGCATTTTGATCTTTATCCAGGTTCAGGTGGGCTTCGTAAACTAATTGATGATTTACCTGGGCAACTATTTTTATCAAATCATAATTTTCCTTAGCAAGGCTCCCGCGATCAACAAGAACAAACAATTTGTGCGTATTGTTATTTTCAACTCTTAATGTGAGGCCTTGCGTTTTCGCCGGTGGCAATTTGAACGTTAGTGTTGATCCATTCCCCACTTCAATGTTTGCTGTGTAGGATTTCCCCGCTTCCGGTTGCAGTTCAAAAACACCCATCCCGTTATGTACGCTTTCAAATGCAGCGACCCGGGTGCCGGTGTTATCAGTGATGTATCCTTTTACATTTAAAGGTGCTGTTATACCCGAAGTGGCTTTGTAGGCTATCCTGCTTTTCAAGCCGATTATCATGTCACCGCCTTCGGGAAAAAACTGAAGACTTGGCTTCGGAATTTGTGGCTCCTTACTTCCTGCTGGTTGATAATTCCGGCCGTAAACAAATATTTCCTTTCGAAAGATAAATTCTGGATTATTCAACATCCACAAGGTATAAGCATTAATTGCGTAAGTACCCGTAGATATGGATGTTATTATTTCTATGTCACATGGGGTGCTACCAAGGCTATCCAGCCGATACATTTTTTTTTGGACCACTTCACCATTGGAATTTACCAGGTCGACATATAAAATTCTGCTGAGATAAGTTGGCACACCGTCAATTGTGCACCAGGCCTTCATCCAAATTGTTTCTCCTGGGAAATAATATGTCTTATCTGTCTGAACAAACACTTTTTCCTGGGGAGAAATGCTGCTGTACCTGGTAAGTGCTGAATCAACATCAGAAAGACTTTGTCCATTTAGGGCGGTGACAGAGAACAATGAGAGGATGGCCAGGAGTAAAACAGTTCTCATTACAGCATTGTTTGTTCTAAACTAGAAAAAAAAATACCCCGATCGTGGAACCGGGGTATAAAGTATTGCAAAATATGATCACCTGTTGTAAAGGAGCGAAATTGCCGGGGCCCTGACGCCGGTAACACCGGTATACCCGCGGGCGAATACGGTGAGCACTCTTTGGTTCGGTATCGTGTTGCTGTACGAATGCAAGGCTGCAGAGGTAGGTGCCGCGCCAGCCGGCCTGATCGCCCACGACCCTGCGGTGGTCGAGACGAGTGTGAATTCCGGGCTGCTTCCCTTATAAGGAATGTTCGATGCTACCTTGACAGTTCCATGATACAGGTCAAGCGCCACCTGGTTGGGATGAAGGTTCACGAACTTATACCTGGAGAAACCCGAGTCAGGTAAAGCCACATTATCTTCTACAACCACCATTGCTGCGTTCGCTCCTGTATCCGTCAGGTGAAGCGTAACAAATTTTCCTGCTTCGAGCGTTACGCTCCCTGTAAACAATACAACCGAATCATTGTTGGTGCCCACGTTGGGCTTTGATACGGTAATAGTAGTGGCACCTGGCTTCAGCGAAAGGTAGTCCGCATTGCTCGAGCCACCTGTATTCAACCCGCCTCCCGGGAAAGGAGTAGCGTAGGTGGTACCGGTGATGACGTTGCTGACGCGTTCGCCGTTAACCTTCAGTTGTATGCCGGCAGGAACGGTAGCCGTTTGCATATGTGGCATCGCGTAATTGATCTTTACAAGCGCGGTTCCATCTACCGATAGTGTATCAATAAGTCTTTGCTCGTTCTTCTCACACCCTGCAAGCATCGCCACTGAAACTAACGCGAAGAAAGCTGATATCGTTCTTTTCATTGTAATAGGTTTTGTAATGATGATTAAGGTTCGCTGAACCACATTTTGTAGGTATGATAGTCGGCTTTATCGCCACCGAACCTCTTGAGCTCGTCCAGGTTCCACACATACTCCGAATTGTATCTTGGGCGAACACGGTAGGCCGGCTTGTTCAGGTTATCCGGGAAGAAGCTTGCCGGTAAAGTGAAATTCTTGTACACCTGCATGGTAGTAGCCGGATCGATATCGGTGTAATGGTACCTTCTCAGGTCGGTCCAGGTTTCCACCCAACCCCATCCCCATAAGGCGATATATTTCTGCAGCATGATATCCGTCAAAGTCAGTGTAGCAGGATCCTGCTTCACGTTGGCACTCGCCAGGTAAGCGTTCCGCTGGGCGGTAGAAATGGCAGCACCATTATAGATCACAGCGCCGGAACGGTAGAGAGAAGGATAGTTCCGGTTGATGAAATCGAAATGGCCGTTGATGCCGTTCCGGTAAGCAGTGTACGCTGTAGGTTTATCACCTTTCCTGAATGCAGCTTCCGCTTTGATGAACTGGATCTCGGCATAGGTCATGATCGGCATTACCGCCTTGTCTTTGAAAAGGTATTTACCGGCGTTTGCGGTGAAAGAGGCTGCACTTGGGTTGGCATAGAGGCTATCTCCCCATAATACTGCTGATCTTTTACGCGCGTTAACACCCGTAGTAGTAGCGCTTAATGGATCACCGATACCGGGATCTACCCCGCGGTACCCGCCGTTACCATTTGTTGTATCCTGCGAGGCAGACAACATATGCGCGATCCGCGGATCGCGGTTGGCATAAGTTTGCGCACCTGCGAGTGTGGTACCGTCGAGCAGTTTTACCACGAAGTTACTCGGACGGAACAATGTAAGGTTGTTGCGGTAAGGGCCGTAGAAATTCGCGTCATCGTTCTTTGTCGCGTCGAATGGTATCGCGAAATCATCATCTACTGAGGCCAGCGACTGATTCGCGAAGCTGATCACCGAATCAGGATTGTAAAACGATTTGTTGGAAAGGTTGTTCCAGTTGCGTGCCAGCAAACCATAAGTGAACTTTTTCCATTTAGAAAGGTCGCCCTTGTAAGTAAAGTCACTTATAGAAAGCGTGTTGGTACCCAACATGGCCTGGTCAAGGTAGTTGATAGCGATCCGGCAAAGCGAGTCGATACCCGCGTACACCTTGTCCTGGGTGTCGTACTTGAAATAATAGGTATCTTCTTTAAACGCTTCTGAGAAAATGATCTCGCCATGATAATCGGTTGCATGCTGGAACATGAATGCTTTTAGCGCATAAGAGGCGCCTACATAATCGAGCTGGTTCGTTTTGATACCTTTTTCGATGATGTAATCAAGATTCTTTCCAAGGCCATAATATACCTGGCGCCAGATATCCCCCATGTTGTCGCTACCAAACACGTAGCCATGCCTGTCGTGCGTATCACCGTTGGCATTGCCGTACGTGAGCCAGTTTTGCGTGTATTTACCCAGGTAACGCGAGTCGTATTGAACGCCGCGGGGAATGCCCGCAAGCATCGCCGGGAATACGGAACTTACTGCAGGTTCCTGCGGGGTATCGGGGTCGGAGTTGATGTTCAGGAATTTCTTGCAACCGGTCCCTCCGAACAGTGTTGCGATCATCCCGAGTATTATGAGTTTATTTTTCATATTATTTTATTTATTAGAATTAGAACTGTGCTTTAAGACCTACGTTAATACCTCTTGGCGTAGATACGGCACCGAAGTCGATACCTTGTCCGCCAAAGCCTCTTGTGCTGCCCGCGTTCAACCCGTTTACGTTAGGGTCAACACCGGAATAATTGGTGATCATAAAGAGGTCGGTACCGGTTACATACAAGGACAGTCCTTTGAACACGCGCTGGCGTTTAACCAGTTTGTCAGAAAGGCGGTATCCCAGTGTGATATCCCGCAGGCGTAACCAATCCACTTCTTCAATGAAGTCACCTTCAGCGAAAATACCATTGTAGTAGTCGTTACGCTGGTATGGCGTGATCGAAATGGTGTTCCGTGTTGGCGTTGCCGTATTTTCCAACCCATCGAGCAACACACCCTCGATCACCCGTGGTGTCTCGCGGTCAAGTGTCGCAACGCTGGTACCCATGATACGCATCATCAGCTCATTCGCGTTGAATATGTCGCCGCCTTTACGGATGTCGAGGTTGAAAGAAAGGTTCCAGTCTTTGAAGAACGTGAAACTGTTGATCACGCCCATCCTGAAATCAGGGTTCCTGTCGCCGACAGGCTGGAACGTTGCATCAGTCAGGGGAAGACCCGATGTTGGTGATATCAACAGCTGTCCTGCGGCGTTCCTGCGGAAAGTGGTACCTGCGAGGTTAGCGAGTGAAAGGCCCACAGACACCTGGGAACGGAGGTTACCAAACAGCCAGGTATCAGAATCATAATAGAGTGGGAGGTCGGCTGGCATTTTCTCCACCATTACCTTGTTCTTGTCGAAATTCACCGTCACGTCCCAGTTTAAATTGGTAGTGCGAACGGGGTTGCCGGTTATCTGCAATTCGATACCCTTGGCTGAGATCTCTCCACCATTGATGTATTTCAGTACGAAACCAGTTCCATAACTTAGGCGGTTCAATACGATCAGGTCCTTGACGCGGTTGTTGAACCAGGCAAAGTCAACGCCCAGCCTGCTGCGGAAGAATTTGAGTTCGGTTCCGATCTCCAGATTCTTCGACATTTCCGGCCTTAAGTTGAAATTATTCCCGTTTACACCCAGTGCATATCCACCACCGGTAGATATCTGGCTGCCGAATGTATAGTCAATAACATAAGGCACTACGGGGCCCCTGCCGACAGAGGCATAAGAGGCGCGGAGTTTACCAAAACTCAGCCAATCAAGTTTGAGATTCTTGATCGGGTTGAGGTCAGAAAAGATGAAGCTTGATGAAACTGATCCATACTGGTAGAAAGGTTGTTTCTCAGTAAACCGGGAAGTGAGGGTAGAAGTACCTTCATGGGTCCCTGACAGCGAGATGTACAACAGGTTATTGAAACCGAAAGTGTAGTTGCCATAAAACCTTGCCTTCCGCGTATTCTCCCTTGTGAATTTTGCATCCCTTGAAGTTGGATCGGTATTGTTGATAGAAACAAATTCAGGTTCGAAGAAACGCTCACCTCTTTGTGAGTTGATCTCGCGTTTGTTGTCTTCAAAGTAGAAGCCCGCTACAAATACATTGCTGAATTTTTTGGCGATCGTCTTCTTGAAAGTGGCCCGGAAGGTACCATTCAGCCCGCGGAACATTTGTTCGTAAGTGCTCATGAAGCCCCTGGTAGCAAAACCCCAGCGCGATTGTGGATGGGTCATGTATAACCCTGTTACGCTGAAGGCGTCTATACCGATGATCGAGGTAAGATTGAGCCATTTGTACATATCGAAACCGACGTTGATGTTTCCCGTTACACGGTCTGATTTGTCGTACGATTTGTTCTTGTTTACATCCCAGAATGGATTGTCCAACTCCGCGGCGAGATCCTGTACGCCGCCTGTTACCAGGTTGGTACGAACCACTTTCCTGGTGCCGTCGGCGTTCTGGTACTGGCTGGCATCGATATCCGCTGGCCAGTTGATCAGGTTTGGATAATAGGTTCCGGCACCCTTCGGTGACTTGTTATTATCGGTGGTGAAATACCCCCAGCTGGATGAAACGTTGAATTTCTTGCCAAGCCTGGCAGAACCTGTAAGACGCAATGTCACCCTATCATAATCAGTATTTGGTACAATTCCCTGTTGATCGATCATACCGGCAGAGAGACGGAACGTCGCGTCAGCAGAACCTGCTTCTAAGCTAATATTATGTTGCTGCGTTCTTCCCGTTTCGAAGAAATTACGCAGGTTATCGTAGGTCTGTGTTCCCGGCGCGTATTTAGGCCCAAACATCCTGAAACCATAAGTGGCGTTATACGCGTTCGGATCGTAGATACCGTTGTTGCCGCGGCTGTACGTTGTTTGTATTTCCGGGTAGCGGTAAACCTGGTCCCAGCGGAAGGAGTTGTCATATCCAACCCGTACACGGCCTGGTGCACCTTTCTTTGTGGTGATAACGATCGCACCGGAAGCGCCATCGGAACCATAGAGGGCTGTTGCCTCCGGTCCTTTAAGAATTGTGATGCTCTCAATGTCGTTCGGGTTAATATCAGCGATCCTGTTGGTGTAATCGCTGTTCCTGTTGGCAAATCCGACACCACCGGGGTTAGACGAAGCAACCAGCGCTTCCTGGCTCAACGCACTGTTGTCGAGGGGCACACCGTCTACTACGAAAAGCGGTTGGTTGTTGCCCGCAATAGAAGAACCACCCCTTAGGATGATCTGCGCACTTGCGCCCGGCAAACCTGATGTGGAAGTAACCTGCAGACCCGGTACTCGACCAGCAAGCGAATTTAGAAAGTTCTCCCGGCGTGTTTGCGCAACGTCGTCTCCGCTAACAGTAGGCGCCTGGTAGGCCAGTTCCCTTTTGTTCTGCGCGCGACCATAAGCGGTCACTACAACATTACCGAGTTCTTTTTCAGATTCAACCAGTCGAACACTGATCATTCGGTCATCGCCTACAGTAATTTCTTTTGCCGCATATCCTACAAAAGTGAAACGCAGTACATGGCCCTTGTCGGCTTGTATCTGGTAACTTCCCGCAGAATTGGTCACGGTCTTTTTGTTGGTGTTGGCATTGGTCACCGTCGCACCAACCAGCGGAACGCTGTTGTCATCAGTAAGGACTGTTCCTGTGATCGTTCTTTCCTGTGCGAGGGAAGGGTAGGACAGGCATAATAGCAGCACCACTGCTGCGATTGAGCAAGCAAGTCGTCTCATATCAGGTTGTTTGGTTTATATTAAAATACTAAGGTCCTGTGTCTTGGCCGATCTTGCATAAACCCGCAATCGATTGCGCAAAGCCGGCATAAATATGAATTCAAATCTATGTTAAAAATATTAACACATAAATATAATTTTTATTGACTCCAGCCAAGTGAATTGACGGAAAATTTTGCACGTGCATAAATTCTCGCAAAAACGTGCAGCGGAATCTAAACCGGTGGTGTCAGCCTACAAAACGGATAATTTTTGCTGGTATGGGCGCGTGACGGGGTCGCCAGGCTCTAATTCGGTGATCAGGTGATCCAGTTCTTCCAGCTTGCAGATGCGCAGGCGCTGATGCGTATCAAGCTTTTGCGAGATCGCTAACGACACCTTTACTTTGGAAGCAGCCAGCATCGCCTTTTTCACCTCGATCACTTCCCATTCCATATCTGATACGCCCTGCATATCCACACTGTTCGTACCTAAAAAGCAAATATCCGCGTTGATACCGGCGATCTTGGTCACCACCTCGGCGCCTACCGCCATCTGCGCGCTCTTGGAAAGCCTGTTGCCAAGGAAGATCACCTCGCTGCCGGGGTGATTCAGCAATTCCAGCGCGATCGGCACGCTCACAGTTATAAAAGTGGCGTTGAGTTCCAGGGGCAAAGATTTTACCAGCTCCCGGATCGTGGTGCCACCGGATAAGAGGACCAGCATGCCGTCTTTTATCAGTTTGACGGCTTTGCGCGCGATGGCCTGTTTTTCGGGGAGCGAGTAGATCGAGTGATTTTCCAGCGTGAAGTGAAAACCGGTTGACAATGCGCCACCGTGCACCTTCAGCAACTTGCCTTCTTCCGACAATTCGTTGAGGTCGCGCCGCACCGTGTCCTCCGATACGTTCAGCTGAACACTTAAGTCAGATGACAATACTTTGTTGTGGATATTGAGCTGTTGGGTGATATAAGCCTGTCTTTCCTTTTTCAACATATCAATGCAGTTAGTAGGGGGGAAGATAAAAACTTTTTGTTCAAACGAACAAGTGCAGGTTATTTACGCAGCTCGCGCCAGCTTTTCGGACGCAGGTGATCCAGCCACCTGAAGCCTGTTAACCTCAGTTCGGCGTGGTTCACCTGTTTCATGGGATACATGATGCCTTTCAGGTCATTGCGGAAGACGACCTTCTCCGGTTTCTTATTTTGGAAATACATGTCTATGATGTCGGCTTCAGACTTGTTCACACCGATGTAAGCTTCACTGTCGTCAAGGGTGTAATAAACACTTTCCGCGCTGCCCTTCGCCCTCAGGTTGTCGATATTGCCTTCTTTAAAGTGAGCGGTGATGGTAGTTCCTTTCACCTGGTTAAAATATCCGCCATTCACTTTGGTGATCGCCATCGCGTTCTCAAACACGTATAGTTTCTCCGCTTTCTTCCGCTGGGTAAAGAGGTAGATCGTGTCGCCGGTGAGCTGGTTGTTGTCCATCCATACCACGGGGTCTTTGAACAGGCGGAACGCGGAATCCTCCAGTGAATAGAACAGGCTGTCGCATACGGCCTGCATCGAATCGGTATACACCCGCACGTTAAAATATGCTTCGAAGAAACGATCGGCGCTGGTATCTTTTCCCCGGCGTTCCGCAACAGATGCCATATAAACCGAATCACGGATCACCGGCACGTCACGCTCTTTGCGGAGGTTGCTGAGTTTTGCGGAATACAATGTGTCCGCGGCGATGAATATCGAGTCCTGGTTTTGTTCCAGTATCATCAGCGGGTCCCGTGATGCGAGGAACGAACTGGCATTTCGGTTGAATTTAATATCGTCAGCGATGACCGTGGTCCGGTTCGCGGAATCTTTCGTTCGATAGACCGCATCACCCTGGGCGTGTCCATAACCCGTCTTGTCATCGAAGGCCATGTTATCTGCTGTTAGCTCGTAATCCTTATCTACTACAGTGGAGCGGTTACTGAAGACCGCGGTGCGCTTTTTCTTATCGTAATAACCTTCTTTGGTTACGATCGTCCGGTCCTTGCTGACGATCGTGGTACGTGTGACGAACCGGGCCACTTCCGTTTCCATGTTGTATAATAAGGTGTCGGCAGTGATGCGGTATTCCGGGTCGATCAGCAAAACCTTCTTCTGGAAATAGATGTCTCGGGTATCCCCGTAATAGGTTCCCTCCGTACTGGTGAGTACTGTGTTTCCATTAACGATCTTTCCTCCCTTATAATAAGTGCCGATCTTGGTGTTGATCTCGTACACGAGTTCATTGGTGGTGAGCACGCCTTTGTTATCCGTGAGCCGGACATTGCCTTTCAGGTAGGCTTTTCTTTCCCTGCCTACATAGCGCATATAGTCCGCGTAAGTATGCACGCTGTCTGCATCGTTGATGTGAATTTTACCAAAAGCTTCCACAACGTTCTGTTGCTGGTGCAATACCGCGCTGTCGCAATAAAAAAACGTGTTCTCTTTTTTCAGCCGGACGTTACCGGCAAGTGAAATGAAATTGGCGGTGTCTCTTTTCTCAAAATTATACCGGTCGGCACCAAGATATTCGAGAAGGGAATTGGGGCCGGATTCCACCACCTGCGCATCGCTTTTCAGCGCAGGGAATAAGCTGCACATGCAGAGTAAATATTGTAGCGTGTATTTATGCATCATGGCCTTCTCGTGGTGTCCTGCGGCGGTTGCGGCAAAGGCTTGTCCAGTGGCGGTGGCGTTGTTTTCTTTCCCCCTATGAGAGAGAAAGAAAGGTTCACATACCGCTTGGGATTCACACGAAGATCGTCCAATAGGATATTGGCGCTACGGCTTGTGTTCACAAGATTATTGTAAAATTGCTTGTCGTTCAACAGCAATCCCAGCGATCCATCTTTAGAAGCCATCGCTGTATTCAGTTTATCCACGGCGGACTTCAACTCCGCCACCGTTCCTTTCAAATCTGTTTCAGATAGATTGGTAGCGGTCTTTTCCAGGTTACCGATCGCCGCGTTGATCTTATCGTTGTTGGCATTGAGGTTCCCGGTAAATGTCTTCATGTTATCGAGTGATTGCGCCAGGCTTCCCTGTTCGGCCATCATTGTTTGTAAAGACTGGGCAGATAAGACCATTGTTGCGGAAATGCGCTGGATATTCGCCATCGCGCTCTGCAGGTTGGCGCGCGTTCCCGCGTCCAGCGTGCGATTGAAATTCTTCAGCAATGTATCCATCGAGCCCAGGGCCACCGTTAGTTTGTCTGAAACAGGGCCGATCTTACTCTGCAGGTCCCCGAACATCCCGGCGTCATTCATGGTAAGGATGGTATCACCGGATTCCAAAAGATTTGATTTGCGGTCACCCAGTTTGATCTCAATATTGGGACTACCCAGCAGGGAAGGGGTGATGGAAGCGATTGAATTTTTCGGGATGTTATATGTACCGTTCATGCGGATAGCGACGACGATCGTATCGACCGATTTACCCGCTGAAGAGATCTCGTAAACCGTACCCACCTGGTACCCGTTTATCATCACGGGGTTAGACGGCAATAATCCTTTGGTATCGCTGAATTTGGCATAGATAAAAGTGCCGTGCTTGAAAAGGCTTTTGCCCTTCAGGAAGTTAAAACCGAGTATCAGGAAGACGATGGCTATGGATGTAAGGGCACCGACTTTGGTCTCATTCGATATTTTCATCTGTTCTGGGCTGTTTGGTGTGGATATGAAGTCCTGTCAATGAGGTCCATATGCACAAATGTACGCTTTAAGGGCTTTACTGCTAAGATGAGGCCAAACTGCCGTTTACCGGTTCTTGGTGCTGCTGCTGGTTTCAATCAGCTGGTTTTCGAGGGAATGCTTGTATCGCTTCAGCGCGCTCACAAGCGCCTTTGTCATTTCTTCCTGGCCCTGTTCGCTGTTCAGGTATTTTTCTTCCTCAGGATTGGAAATAAATCCCAGTTCTACCAGTATGCTCGGCATGGCTACGGCCTGCAACACCCATATACCGGCCTGGCGCTGTCTTGCCTCGCGGCTGATCCTGCCGGTTTTTTTGAATTCCTCTTCAACGGTCATGGCCAGTGTGGCGCTGCGCGTAAAGTATTGTTTGGTCTTTAGTGAATACAGGATCATTTTTTCCGGTGAGTTGGGATCGAAATCCTCCACCTGTTGCGCCAGGGTACTATCAAGGTATAGCGCTTCATTCTCGCGCATCGCCTTTTCCTTGTCTTCATTCTTATGCGCTCCCCAGATATACGTCTCCGTGCCTTTAGCAGGGTTCGGCGTATTCCAGTAGCGGTATTGCGCCACCTTGCGTGTTTTCTTCACGCGCTTTTTGCCTTTGCCTGTATAATATGTTTCTGTTTTATAACCGGTGAATTCTTTGTGCCTGATAGGGGCCGCGCTGTTACAATGCACGGAAATGAAAAGGTCCGCTTTCGCGTTGTTGGCGATGTTCGCTTTCGTGGAAGGGTGCTGGAATATGTCGGTGGTCCGGGTATATACTACTTCTAAGTCCGGTATCTCTTCCGTGATGCGTTTGCCCAGTTTCATGGCCACCTGGAGGGAGACTTCTTTCTCTTTGGAATAGCGGCCGTCGGCGCCGCCGTCGTGACCACCGTGACCGGCATCAACCACCACCTTGCGCAATGCCGGGGCTTTGCGGAATGATGAATTGGTGACATAGGATGTCAGCCCCACAAAAAGCGCGAAACAAAAGGAAATCAGGACAATCTTTCTGGCCATGGTACTATTACTTAAGGGTATATTTCACAATTCGTTTATGGCAATACACCTACTTTTGGATGTATCTTCTTATGAGCAATCGTTGTAAAGTTAGCGTAAAAACAATTTTTGCCGGGTCTGCCATCTCGTTATTCACATTATTAACGCTACAAATCAGCGCTTCGCATAAAAGCTCCCGTTTTTTTCTCAATCCATTAACACAAATCTCAGATACAACTCCTGTTCCAATCGGCGGCCGCTTCCGCGATTCCATTACTCCAACCGGGCCCCGGAAACCAGCCGACACTACACGCCGGAGTAAAGACACCACCGTGGTCACTGAGTTTAGTCTTGACTCTGTAAAAATATCCAAAGATTCGCTGGACGCGCCCATCCGGTATGCTGCTTCAGATTCCGGTGTGCTCATCATTCCTACCAAACAATTCTTCCTCTATAACAAAGCAAGTACGGAGTATAAGGACCTGCAACTGGACGCGGGTGTGATCCGGTTCGACCAGTCAACGCAGGTGGTGATGGCCTACGGGGTGAAGGATTCACTGAACCCATATGCGAAAGCAACGCTGAAACAGGGTGGATCAACTTCTACAAGCGATACCATTTTCTACAATATGAAGAGCCAGAAAGGGCTCACCAAGAATACTTTTTACCAGGATGAAAACAGTGAGTTCTTTGTACAAACGGAGCGGATGAAGAAACTCACGGAAGGAGGCGACAACATTGTATTTGCTTACAGGAACCAGTTCACCACCTGTAACCTGGATACACCGCACTTTGCTTTCCGAACGAAGAAGATGAAGATCATCACCAACAAGCTGGCAGTGTCAGGACCGGCGCACCCGGAGTTTGAAGGTGTACCGGTACCGATCTACCTGCCCTTTGGTATTTACCCAATGAAACAAGGCCGTCACTCAGGTATACTCGCTCCCCAGTTCGCCGCTAACGAAGAGTTTGGACTTGGACTGGAAGGGTTGGGCTATTATAAAGTATTGGGCGAGCATGTGGACGTCACTGTACGCACCAATCTTTATAGCTATGGTGGATGGAACCTGTTCATCACACCCAAATACACCAGGCGCTACCGTTACGCGGGTGGCCTCAATCTCTCGATCCAGCATACGAGGCGGTTAAACACGATACCGTCTGCCAAAGAAGAATTCTTTACGGGCAACGCGTTTAACATCAGCTGGAACCATATGCGTGATGGCAAAGCACGACCAGGAACCAGTTTTTCGGCGAACGTAAACGCGGGAAGCACCCAGTATAACCGCAACGTGCCCAACAACGCGCATATCAATTTCACCAACACGCTTACTTCATCGGTACAATGGGGCAAGACCACGCCGAGGATGAACCTGTCTGTAGCAGCGAACCATACGCAAAACAATAACACCAGGGAAGTGAACCTGAGCCTGCCTTCCATGACGTTGAGCCTGCTGACCTTGTATCCTTTCCAAAACAAGAACCGGGTCGGAAGTGAAAAATGGTATGAAAAGCTTGGCCTGTCGTACAACGGAACATTAGAAAACCGCGTGTCATTCTATGATTCCGCTTTCAAGTTCAATAACATCCTCGATACGCTTCAATGGGCGATCAATCATAATATCCCGATCTCCCTTGCATTGCCGTCGCTGGGACCGGTTAATCTTACACCCACCATCAACTTTTCAGAACGTTGGCTGGGCAGGAGCGTGACCTATACCTGGGACCCGGTACTTCAGAAAATAGATACAGTGTTCGCCAAAGGATTTTTTACTCCCCGCGAAGTATCTACAGGAATATCGGCCAGCACCCGTGTCTTTGGTTTATATGGCTTTGGAAAGAATAGCAATGTGCAGGCGATCCGCCACGAGATCAGACCCAGCTTTGGCTTCAGTTATAAACCCGACCTCGCAAAAAAATATTTCGACTCTGTGCAGGTGGATACCGGGGGTGGCAAGATCGCTTATTCCAAATTGCAGGCGGGAACGTTCGGTGGCGCTTTTGGCAGCGGGAAATTTGGCGGGATCACGTTCTCTGTTGACAATGTACTTGAAATGAAAGTGAAGGACAGGAAGGGACAACCGGATAGTGCCGGAAAGTATCCTGACAAAAAGATCCGCCTGATCGACGGGTTCGGTTTTAATGGTGGATACAACCTTGCAGTGGATAGTTTCCAATGGTCGCAGCTGAATTTTTACCTGCGAAGCACCTTGTTCGAAAAGATCAACATCACGGCGAATGCGATGCTGGATCCGTACATTACTAATGACCAGGGGTTTGTTACAAAAGAGCTTGCCTGGACAAGCCGGAACAACCGCGGGTTTGGCACCGTGCGTACCGCGAGTATCGCAGCTTCGGCTAATTTTCAAAGCAAAAAAGCGGACGAGAAAAAGCAACAAGCACCATCCGACCAGTATGTTACTCCCGACGAACAGCAACGATTGCTAGACTATGTTCGAAATAACCCGGCGGAGTTCACCGATTTCAATATTCCCTGGACATTGCAGACATCGTTTTCACTAAGCTTCACCCGCCTGTTTGATTTCAACCAGAAAAAGTGGACAACGACCACTACAACGAATATCTCGCTGAACGGTGATTTCAGCTTGTCACCCAAGTGGAAGATCGGCGGGCAAACCTACTTCGACATCACCACCAAGAAATTTCAATACCTCACGTTCTTCGTTACAAGGGATATGCATTGCTGGCAGATGGCGATCAATATTGTGCCGGTGGGATTGTACCGCTCGTTCAATATCACGCTGAACCCCAAATCGGGATTACTGCGGGATCTTAGGATCAACCGCTCCCGTTTCTTCTACGCACAATAGGTTTTGAACCTGTGATATTTCCCCGGTTCCACAGACCAATGAAAAAAAAGATGAAACTACTCATGCTATGTCTGCTGGCTGTTGCGATCGTTGCTGCCGGCGCGATGATAGCCAAAGCCGGTGGTGCCTGGGAGTACGTAGGCTGGTGGATTGCCTATAGCGCGATATTTCTCGCGTTGCCGCAAAGGAGAATACGGTGTGGTAACTTTCGCAAAGGATAAGATAGGTCAGCCCTCATCCTATCACAGCACTCGCAGCCATGCCGGGTTCGATTGTCAAGAGCATTTGACCATGTTTGACCCTGGATCGTGGCTGGGTTTACCCTCCCTTAGCAGGTTTGCGAACCTGTTGCGAACCATTTGCGAACGTGTTGCGAAGGATTTGCGAAGGTGTTGCGAAGGATTGCGAAGGTGTTGCGAACAGCTTGCGAACACCTTGCGAAGCGCTTCGCAAAAAGGTGACGCTTTGAGCCCTCCACGGGCATTTTGGGACAGCAATTTTGTCAGGAGCCGGGCTTGTTTGAACTGTAAAAATGCCACATCAGGTCAAACACCTCCTGTTTTAATGCTTTCGCCGCTTTGCCTTCTGGGGAGACTGGTGGCAGGAAATGTATCTCCAGTCGGTAGGGGAGGAAATAGAAGAACTTATTTACCGGCAACACTTTCTTCGTGTTGAATATGACCGCGGGAATGATGCTATTCCCGGTTTCCGTCGCTAGCTTGAATGCGCCGTCGTGAAAACTCTTAAGCGGATCATTGGTGCGGTTGCGCGTGCCCTCGGGGTAGATGCTCATGTGCATGCCCTGTTTCAGCGTTTGTTTCATCTCCATAAAGCTCCTCCTGCGGCTTTCTTCACTGTGGCGGTCGACCAGCACGGAACCTTTCGCGTAAAACCAGCCGAATAACGGCGCTTTCGTAAACGACTTTTTTGCGATCGTTTTATTCGCCCCCGGAATGAACGGGCAGGAGAGCGGCACATCCATCAGGGAGTTGTGGTTGCAGGTGACAATGTAGGTCTCACCTTTTTTGAAATTTTTCCATCCCCTCACCT
>JAJTCI010000199.1 GCA_021323155.1 Chitinophagaceae bacterium
CGGGAGTGGTAGGTACCCGTATCTACAAACGTTTCAAAATAACCGGAGGGGGTTATAATAGAAAACGTATCGGTACCACGCATCACGTTCACTTTCGCTGGTTTGTAAAAAGGTTCCGCGGCATCCTTTATGCTGTTCGCATTTGCATCGTAAAAGGCGTGGCCGGTAATGGTGTTATAACGTACAGACTGCAGGTTGAGTGAATCTACCATCAAACCGATATTGTATCCGTAACTCTCTACAGAGCCAAGCCCGTAAGTATACCCGGTGAAAGCGTAATTGCTTTCCACGTAGCATTGGGCGATCGCTGCAGGCCATTTCCTGGTCACGATCGTATAGCCTGGATAATTGGGATGAGGCGAAGTAGTTACCAGGCTGCCAGGCGCGTTAAATGCGAGCCCGTCGATCTTCAATGACACTAAACCGGGTGTCGGAATAATTAGCGTAAGGTGGTTGGAATTGATGTCTTCAACTGTGTTCCGGTAAAACGCCGTTTGAGGTATCGCGGCTGCAAGCGGACTGAGATAGATCATTTCAGGGTCCCCGTCTCCCCCTGTGTTGGGACATGAGTTGGTCGAAGACATGTACTGGGCCAGGATCACCGGTTTATCTGAGGTGATGTAATCCGCTGTACTGCTGACAAACTCATAATATAAACCATTTACAAGAGAAGATGCTGTCAGGGCAATGCCATTGCGGTAAACCACCGTTGTCACATCCTTCACCATCACCCGGTAAATGCAGGTCATCGGCAACGAATTTTGCGAATTGACGAATGGCGCTGTAAGATATTTCTTGCCCCAGAGCTGGTAAGGAAACAATTGTTGCATGATAAGATCCCCGGTACCCCCTACTGTGGGCGGGCAGCCAAACCCTGTGCGCGTACTTCCACTGAAAACCGCGATCGGCCAGCTCATCCCCTGCGCATTGGGCACAGATTTCACAGAACTTCCGGTAAGATCATATCCCATATTTCCGGAAAGGATCGCACCAAGCACCTGGTACACATCGCCCTTATTCAGTTTAACGAGGTAACTCCCGTTGGGCCGCGGGCCTCCATTAGGCACCCAACCATTTTTTGTGGGCCGTGAAGGATTGATCTCCACCCATGTACTGTCCTGCGCCGCCACAGCGTAAAAACAGGAGTATGCGTTGGAAGCGTAATTCTGCGTAGAGGTTAGAATATAATTTTCTGAAGCGGTAACATTCGTAGGAAGCAGCATAGTGGCCCCGGAATTCGCCACGGAGTACAAATGCGCATAAGCCATTACAGGGTGCTGCTTGCTCGTGATATGGATGCCTTTGTTTATATACAAACCTTCGTCCACCAGTTGAACTCCGTCAGGTCCTGTTTTAGGTATCAGGTCGCTGGTGATCGTCGTATTTGCAGGTACCCAGTACTTCTTCACCCAATTCCCGGCCGTGATCGTTACCGAATCTCCTTGCCCTACCGCGCCGACATAGATCCGCATGTTGGCGGAATTCATCTGTGAGGCCTGGTAGGCCACCCAGAAATCCCTTCCCCGGTTCGTGTATGGTTGCGCGGAAGCAAAGTCGGCAACAGACAGGGCGACACAAAGAATGACCGCAGTGTAAAGTTTTGGCATATGATAACTGTTGGATACCAAGGTAACTAATTTCTCACCCCCATATCCTGTTTTTCGATGAATTTCCCTCCCCGGAGCTCATTTCTCCAGCCCTGCCCATGAAAGGTCGGCTGGGCATTGTCGTCCTTTTTGTGGAATATGGATCAAATGCTATCTTAGAGTCAAACCCCCTATATGAAAACAACTGCGTCTGTATTTATTCTTACATTACTATTCTCATTGAACAGTGCAAAGAGTCAGGTGGTTACCATCAGCGAATGTGTGCTGGAAAAAGGTGCCCTAAAGGACGTACAACTCCAGTATAACCAGGGTACGGGGGAAAAGACAATCGTTGTAAATAATGTAAAAAAGCCTTTTGATTCCGTATATACCGAGATGGGTAAGCCCTATGCTGCAAATGAAGCCTGGTACATCAATGGGGATGCAATCAAAGTCAAAGGCAGTCACTATCGCAAGTATGGATTGCCAAGGATATTAGGCATAACCGAAATAAACCGCGCGGGGGATTTCAAGGGGACAGATGTTTTCGTGGAGGCTGGCTCCACTGCCCCGGTAGCGGAAGTGATCTATATCCCCGTGCGCAGGGGATGCGAATTTCAGCCTTATCTCAAGGTTGACCCGCCTTGTGTTGCCAACCTCTCGCTGGTACCCAGCGTTAAGAAGATAAAAAAAGGGAAGAACGTGGTGGTTTCCATCAAGACCCCGATAAAGGGCAAGGTGACCTATAAATGGACTGTCAACTCGGCCGTGGAGGGCGACGGAGCGATCATTGGTCCAAAAAACGGGAAATCGATCACGATATCTACCAAAAAAATGCCCGCAGGTGAGTCTTTCTCCGTCTATCTGGAAGTATCCATAAATGGAAAGAAATGCGAACCGGTGGAGGCCTTTACTTTCATCGAGGTGATTCGATGATAGCCCGATCGTTACCCGGTAAGCGACTTGCCATTGTATATTTGATCGATGGATGACTTCCTGTGTTTTTTTCTCATGCTCTGTACGGTTCTGATTGCCGTAATAGCAACAAAGAAACTGACAGGGTTTGCAGTGATCGTGGCGGGGATTATCGCCATATACATTTATGCGGGCACCGGGTTTACCGGGACAGCTTTGCTGCTTACCTTCTTCATAATAGGTGTCCTGGCAACCGCCTGGAAAAAAGATACCAAGCAAAGACTCAGGTTGGCGGAACCAGGCCAGGACAGGCGTAACGAAAAGCAAGTCCTCGCTAACGGGCTTGTGGCAGGTATACTCGGCCTGTTGGCCTGGAATATACCGGAACATGCTCCGTCATTTCTTTTGATGATCGCCTGCAGCCTGTCCTCCGCCGCGGCAGACACCGTTTCTTCCGAGACAGGGATCGTCATTGGACGGAATTTCTATAACATCATCACCTGGAAAAAAGATGCCCGTGGTGAGAATGGCGTAGTGAGCAGGGAAGGTACGATAGCGGGAGTGGCCGCGAGCTTGCTCGTCGCGATCGTTTATGCATGCTGGAAAATGAACATCGCCGAAATGATTATAATAGTGATCGCGGGAACCGTCGGCAACTTGGTGGATTCGGTACTTGGCGCCACGCTTGAGCGGCATCATCGCATCTCCAATAACATCGTGAACTTCGCCAATACCCTCGCCGGCGCAATGACGGGCTGGCTAATCTATAGCATTTTTTAAAAACATTAGACCACCCGTTTTGTGGAATCCAAAATGGTGCTGCATCCTTAGAACGGTTTCCCTTTTCAACCCAAAAAAACTATATTGCTAAAAATCCCCGTACCATGAACAGACGAAAATTTCTCGCCAGCGGCAGCCTTGCTGCCTTAGCCGTGGCAGGCCTGCCACTCGCAGCCAAAGCAAAAAAACGCCGGAATATGTTCTACCCAAATGAATATAAATCGGCGAGTGGTGAAGTGGTGTATTACATCAAACTGGAACATGATGGAGTAAAAGATTTCGATACCGCAAGTGTGGAGAAAAGGCAATCGACAATGAAGGTCTCGACCTACAAGACCGGGGAGACCGCACCGGATAAACAAGCCGAATTCAAACTAACGATCGAGTCTTCAAAAAAAATAGCCGAGTACACTTTCGAGGCGACAGCCAAAGTGGAAAAAACCTCTGGCGAGTACAACCTTCCCAAAGAGATCTCCAAAAAGATAAAACTTAAATGTTTTCTCTACACCAACATTCTCATCCTTGGCAAGAAAGACGAAACCATTGCGGATCTGAAACACGTAGAAGATGATGAGGACTATGGTTGTTTCCTCACCACCGCCTGTGTGAATCACAAAGGACTGAAAGATGATTGTTATGAATTGGAAACCCTCCGTTCATTGCGTGACGGGTATATGGCGAATTCGGCCGAAGGCAAGGCCCTCATCTCCGGTTACAAAGAGATCGCACCTGCCATGGTAAAAACAATTAAAGGATACGACAACAGCAACGAAATCTATAATTATATCTACGACCACCTGGTACTCCCTTCTGTTACTTTAGTGGAACAAGGCAAAAAGCAGGAAGCGGTAGCATATTATAAGGCGTTCGTGGAAGGAATGCAATCGCGTTATTCAAAATGATCAGCGCGTCAGGCGGTATATCATGATCGCGGCTCGTTGCACCTGGCGTTCGAAGGTCTTTATGCTCATGGTTTCCCCGGGCGCATGACCGCCCCATCCTTCTGCACCAAGACCGTCCAGCGCATCCAGGTATGCGGAGACATAAGAGATGTCGCCGGCGCCCCGGCCGCTAGGGTCACCTGGCTTCAATGGACCGTAACCCAGGTCGATCGACACCTTGCTGACCAGTTCAGCTAACCGGGTATTCCCCATTGAAGGTTCCATCGATGGCATCCCATCGCTAAAACTGATCTCGGCCCTCGTCCCTGCAAGATTGTTGAACGCAACGATGCGACCCATGCGTGCTTTCGCAGAATCCCTTTGCAGTTGCGTAAGAAATCGCAGGTCACCCTGGATAAAACAGGCGGGTGATATGATATTCGCCTTCCCGGAAACAGTTCCGCGCATAGTTGCCTGGTCGTAGTCTACCTCGGTGCCGCCCACAATTACGCCCGGGTTGAATGTGAGGTATTCCTCTTTACCCAGCTGCACCCTGAATTCATTAAGTATACGCGTCGCCTCGTAAATAGCACCA
>JAJTCI010000200.1 GCA_021323155.1 Chitinophagaceae bacterium
AGTTGCTTGGTCTTCATCGGGTCCTTGTTCACCAGTTCCTTGAATATCTCCGGTGAAAAAGTAGGGATGCCAATAAAATAAAAATCTTCCCCCTCGGTCAGCGTATCCCCGATCTTGAAGTTGCCGGTGTCGAAGAGGCCGACCACATCGCCGGGGTAGGCGTCTTCAATGATATCCTTGCTTCGCGCAAGAAATGAGTACGGGTTGCTGAAACGGATATCCTTATCCAGCCGCACATGATGAAAATATTTATTACGTTCGAAGCGACCGCTGCAAACGCGCATGAACGCGATCCTGTCACGGTGTTTCGGGTCCAGGTTCGCATGTATCTTAAACACAAAGCCGCTAAATTTATCTTCTCCGGGCGCTACGTTCCGGGTATTGGTTTCCCGCGCCAATGGCAATGGTGCGATCTTGACGAAGGTCTCCAACAATTCCTTTACGCCAAAGTTGTTGACGGCGCTACCGAAGAAAACCGGCGCCACTTTGCCGGCGAGATAGGCATTCGTATCCAGTTCGCCATGCACCGCTTCTATCAGTTCAACGTCTTCACGCAATGTAGCCGCGTCACGTTCGCCGATCTTTTCGTCGAGTATTTTTTCCGAGAGATCGTTGATCGCGATAATGTCCTGCTCCTCGGCTTTAGTACTAGCGGTGAACAAACGCAGGCTCCTGTTGTCCAGGTTGTATACACCTTTAAAATCCTTCCCGCTGTTGATCGGCCAGGTCATCGGGTGAAGGGATATCTTCAGTTCTTTCTCAATTTCTTCCAGTAAATCGAAACGGTTCTTGCCATCGCGGTCCATCTTGTTAATGAAAACGATGACCGGCGTATCGCGCATGCGGCAGACTTCCATCAGGCGCCGCGTCTGGTCTTCCACCCCGTTCACACTATCCACTACCAGGATAACACTATCCACGGCGGTTAACGTCCGGTAGGTATCCTCAGCGAAGTCTTTGTGACCCGGCGTATCCAGCAGGTTGATGAGATGATCCTTGTATTCGAATGTCATTACAGACGTGGCAACGGAGATACCCCTTTGCCTTTCGATCTCCATAAAATCGCTCGTGGCGTGCTTCTTTATCTTGTTGCTTTTTACCGCGCCCGCCACCTGGATGGCGCCTCCGAACAACAGCAACTTCTCCGTTAACGTGGTCTTACCGGCATCCGGGTGAGAAATGATCGCAAACGTCCGTCTCCGCTCTAATTCCTTTTGATACTTCATAAATGGCGGCAAAGGTAAGGGATGGCCTCAGCCGGTCAATCATCTGCCAGGCTGCGCGCTTGTATTTTATTCGCGGGCCTCCCTTTGAAAGCAGGTACCGGTTTGATGTTAAGTTAATTTTTGATGGGTAAACTGTATTTGCCGTGAGGCTAAAACAAAAAGCATTTATTTTCGGTTGGCGGCCATTGCAGATCAGGCGAAACACTGTAATTTTCTATCGGCTGTCCGACATGCCCCTAAACCGTACCAATGAAACAATACAAACGCAGGCTGTGCTTTCTATGCACAATTTGTATCCTTTCGATCGCTTTACACGCGCAGCCCTACCGGCTGGTTGTGCCCACCGGCCACAATAATGAAATCTTCGAGCTGCAAGCCTCTCCAGATCACCGGTATCTAGCCTCATTCGCGTTTAATGGCGAAATAAAGATCTGGGATATCAATGTGAAAAAGGAACTGATGACGTTCTCCGACATCAGGAGTTCGCACCCGGTTTCGGCCATGGCTTTTTCACCAGACAACAAACTTTTCGCAGCTGGATCCCTGGGAGGTTCTTTCTACCTGTGGTCGGTGAACGGGCAACATAAACTGCAGGATTTCTTGCTCCATGGCGGGGGGGTGAAGGCGCTTCATTTCTCACCGGACGGAAAAAAAATTGCGATTGCATATGACACTACCCTATACGTTTATTCGGTAGACGGCGACACGATCATCTCGCGCGCGCCACTCAAGAACGCCGGCTATAAGATCAGGTTCCTGACAGATGGAAACACAATCGCTTTACTTGATAACGATAGTGGCACAAACGGACTTTTCTATTTTGACGTGCGCCAAAATGACTTCACAGAGGATGGGTTTACTTATCGCCATGGCGGTATCGAAGACTTCGAGATATCGAAGGATGGCCAATACATATACAATATTGTTCACACGGACAGCGGCCAGATCAGGGTTCACAAGATCGGGGCGGAAGACACCTTGCGGATGCCAGGCCATGCACCAACCATGGTTCCCTACTACATCGCCACAACCGATTCGGCGCATATCATTTTTACCCATGCCGCAGGGGAAATACAAGGTGAGCAATACAAGACACGGAGGGAAATCAAGCGCTGGGACCTCAATAAAAAGGTCTGCACGGATTCGATCATTATCAATAGCAATGAAATGAGGGTTTGTAACATTTTTTACCAACCATCAACCGGGAAAATACTTACACGTCATAAATTCATGGGGATCGCAGCCTATGCACCGGGCACTGCTTCATCGCCGGATATCTTTCCAGGTTTCAGCCGGAACATAGTGGACGTGTATTTTGATAAACCAGGTAGTTTTATCACTACGACAAATGTCGGGCAAGTATTCTCCAACAATCTCTCCTCCAGCGAGGTCGTGCGCCGTTTGCACAAAGAGCCCCTTTCAGGGGTAATTTATTCGGGGTTCGAACCCTCCCGCCCTTCTATTATTTTTTATAACCAAGCGTCCCCGCGCGTACTAAAACGAATCAATCTTTCAACATCAGCGATAGATACTTTTTTCAAAAGCAACACGGTGTTAGATCATGTCAACATTTACAAGGACAAAGCCGTGATCCTGAGGAATGCTCGGGGCAATGACGAAAGACTTAAGCAGATCATCGTCTTTGACCTGAAATCGGGGAAAGCGGTCAAAGACACGTTCTGTAACTGTGGTCAACCACGGCTGACCGAAATTGAAGGCATTGTTTTTTTTCCGGATGATAATTATGACACAGTATTCGCATGGAACTATGCGAAATCCAAACTCATCAAACTTCGCGGCGCTCAAAGACGAGGTAGCGTGAAGGACGTTCTGCCCATCGGCAATAATCTTGTTGCTACAACTCACTCCGGTATGCGGGGTTTTATGGTATGGGATTATGACAAAGGATCGTTTGTGCGAAAGGTGGAAAGCGGCGATGACTTCTATGAAAAATTGCTTCCCGGCAAGAAAAAAGAACACCTGCTGGTCGCTGACTACCAGGGACGCTTTCGAAAATTCGATCTGAAATCCCTGGAGCCAAAATCACTGTTTCTTCATAGCGGCGCCTCGATCCAACACTGGGGAACAACCCCGGAAAAAGACGGCATTTATACTTACGGTAACGACTACGTGGTTAAGTTCTGGGACCTCAATGCAGGGAAGATGACGCATGAATTCGTTCCGCTAGATTCTTCCGGTTACTTCATCAGGAATTCGCAGGGATATTACCGCGCCTCGCGCGATGCCGCCAAACTGCTGTATTACGTCACTCCAGACCTAAAGATCGTCACTTTCGATCAGCTGGATATCCGGTATAACCGCCCAGACAAGGTCCTCGCCTCCCTGGGTAACGCCGACACTACATTGGTTCGTTCGTTTCATCATGCTTACCAGAAGCGTATCAGGAGAATGAATGTGGACACCAGCTTTTTCTCAGGTTTGCAGAGCGTTCCCATGGCAGATTTCAAGCAACGCGAAAAGATCAGTTTCAGCCAGCAAAACGCACAGCTCGCATTGGAGATACGCGGATCCGACAGTATTTATGCATTGGAGCGGTTTAATATTTGGGTGAATGAGGTGCCGTTGTTCGGCAGAGAGGGAATCAATCTGCGCAGCCACCACCGTAATTTTTTTGACACCATGGTCACGATCACCTTATCGCAGGGTGACAACCGCATCGAAACTTCGGTAACAAACCTCGGAGGCATAGAAAGTTACCGCGTACCCCTTTATGTCAACTATACTCCACCGGTAAAAAAAGAAACTAAAGTCCATTTCATCGGGATTGGTGTAAACAGGTATCTGGATTCAGCCTATAACCTTCAATGGAGTGTGAATGATATAAAAAAACTAGCTGCAAAACTTAAGGAGAAATACGCCAACCTGGTCGTCGACACCATATTCGATGCATCGGTAACGGCTGAAAGGGTGGCCGCGCTGAAAGAACGAACAAAAAGCCTGGGTGAAGACGACATATTGATCGTTTCCTATTCTGGCCACGGTTTACTGAGCAAGCAATTTGATTATTACCTCAGCACCCATAACATAGACTTCGACAACCCGGCTAAGAACGGTTTGCCTTACGAAGCGCTGGAACGCCTTCTTGACAGTATCCGGCCCAGGAAGAAATTATTACTGATAGACGCTTGCCACAGTGGAGAAGTTGACAAAGACGAGCTGGCGATAATGGATAAACTTGCAGACTCTATGGGGTTGAAAAAACGTGGCGTGAAGATCATCGGGTATAAAAAAAATAAGCAGGTTGGTCTTCTTAACAGCTTTGAACTGATGCAGGACCTTTTCGTTAATGTCAGCCGCGGAACCGGGGCCACCATTATCTCCGCCGCCGGCGGTGCGCAATATGCGCTGGAGCGTGGCGATCTTGAAAATGGCGTTTTCACCTATTGCATCCTCCAGGCCCTCGACAGGCAAACATCTTTATCGGTTTCAGAATTAAAAAGGATCGTTGGTGAGAACGTGTTGAAACTCACGAAAGGGATGCAAAAACCCACGAG
>JAJTCI010000201.1 GCA_021323155.1 Chitinophagaceae bacterium
TATTTACGTGTTCAACAAAAACCTGTTGCGTGACCTGCTGCTCGAAGAGTTCCCGGACGACAAAGACTTCGGTAAAGAGATCATTCCAAAATCGATAGGCAAGTATAAGGTCAATAGCTACCAGTACGAAGGCTACTGGGAAGACATCGGGCATATCCACGCCTTCTTCGAGGCCAACCTGGCATTGACCGACGAGTTGCCGCCGTTCAACCTGTTTGACAACAGTAATATCATTTATAGCCGCGCAAGGATGCTGCCACCCGCAAAGATCAGCGGCACCACCCTTGAGAAAACGGTGATGGCCGAAGGCTCTATTATTAATGCAAGCCGCATAGAACACAGCGTAGTGGGTATCCGGGCCCGGATCGGGCATGGTTCCACCGTAGTGAATACCTACATCATGGGCAACGATTATTACGAGACCCTGGGTGAGATGGCGCACAACGTGGAGCGCGGCATTCCCAAAGTCGGTATCGGCGAACGGTGTTATATCAAGAATGCAATTATCGATAAGAATTGCCGCATTGGCAATGACGTCCGGATCAACGGTGGCCCGCACCTGGCGGACCATGACCATTCACTCTACACCGTCAAAGACGGTATCGTGGTAGTGAAGAAGGGTGCCATACTGGCCGACGGTTTCAATATATAGAAAGCGATGATGAAGGGTTGCCAACCATTTTGCGGTTGCAGCCCTTTTTATTTGGCCCTGGCAAAGCGATTACCGTCTTCCGATGCGCGGTGTTTAATAAAGCAGGTTCGCTTGAAATAATTCCTTAGTTTTATCTTAGTGTAAATTTTACACGAAACTAACTTGCTTAAACGATTGCTATGGCTTTATCACCTACTCCTGCCCAGGAAGTGACCGCCCCGGGATTACTCCCAAAGCCACGTCTGAACCTGCGAAGTATATTTATGATGAGCATGGGCTTCATGGGTATCCAGTTCGGCTTTGCGCTTCAGAATGGGAACACCAGTCGAATCCTCCGTTCCTTTGGCGCAGAAGTAGACCATCTCCCGATGTTCTGGCTGGTAGCGCCACTAGTGGGCATGATCGTTCAACCCATCATCGGGCATTACAGTGACCGCACCTGGAACCGGATGGGCCGGAGGAAGCCGTATTTTCTGATGGGCGCAGTGCTTTCTTCCATCGCGCTGATACTTCTGCCCAATGCAGCATCTTTCAGCGCCATACTTCCGGCGTTATGGATCGGGGCTGGCTTCGTAATGATCATGGACGCGAGTTTCAATATCGCGATGGAACCGTTCAGGGCGTTGGTGGCGGACAATCTTCCCGACAGCCAGCGCACCCTCGGGTTCTCCATACAAACCTTTCTTATTGGTATAGGCGCCGTGGTAGGATCAAAACTGCCCTCGTGGCTCGCTGATGCCGGGGTTTCACAAACGGCCGGGACCTCGGGTGTGGCAGATAATATCACCTATTCGTTTTACATCGGCGCGACGGTCTTCATGCTCGCCATACTGATGACCGTGATCTTTACGAAAGAGTATCCGCCGGCGCAATATGAAAAATATCATGGCAAAGCCGAGAAACAAAAAGGCCTTGCGATCACGCACATCTTCCGCGACTTCGCGAATATGCCAAAGACGATGCGCCAGCTGGGGCTTGTGCAGTTCTTCAGCTGGTTCGCTTTGTTCTCCATGTGGGTGTTCACTACCGATGCCGTTGCGACGCATGTTTACGGACTTTCAGGGTCCGACACGAAATCGGTTGAATATAATACGGCAGGTAACCTGGTGAGTTCCGCTTTCGGTACTTATAACCTGGTTGCGGCAGTGTACGCGTTGATGCTGCCTTTTATCGCGGGTAAGATCGGCAGAAAACTTACCCATGCTATTAATCTGTTTGCAGGTGGGGTGGGGTTGATATCGATCTATTTTATTTCGGATCCGGCCATGTTGCACCTGAGTATGGTAGGAGTGGGGCTTGCCTGGGCCAGTATCCTCGCGATGCCTTACGTTATCCTGTCAAGTTCTATCCCTGCGGGAAAGCTCGGCATCTATATGGGGTTGTTCAATTTTTTCATCACCTTCCCGCAGATCGTGAATGGGATCGTGGGCGGACCGATGGTAAAACATATCTATGGCGGCCAGCCGATCTATGCCATTTTCCTTGCGGGTGTGCTTATGTTATGCGCCGCCGTAAGCGTGGTATATGTGTATGATCCCGCATCAATCAAAATCAAAAAGAATTAAGATGAAGAAGCAACTTGTAGCGTTTGTATGCTCCGTTCTATGCTGCACTGCCGGCCTGGCGCAATACGCCGAAGTATATCCTTCCAACTGGTGGGTTGGTATGAAATGGAACAAGGTGCAGTTGATGCTGTATAATGATTACGATGAGTTCAACCAGGAGACGGTCCGCATCACCTACCCGGGTGTCAAAATTGAAAAGGTCCATAAGGTGGAGAACGGCAGTTACATTTTTGTGGATGTGTCAATCGCTGCCACCGCAAAACCCGGTAACGTGAGCATTGAACTGATCAGTGGTGGTAAAGCACACGTGGTGAGCTGGCCACTGAAATCAAGGACCCCTGGTAAAGGAACCACATTCGCGCAGGGCATTAATTCTTCCGATTTTATCTACCTCCTCATGCCGGATCGTTTTTCAAATGGCGATCCTTCCAATGACCGTATCGAAGGGATGAAAGATCAGACGCTGGACCGCGATTCTATTTACCACCGCCACGGGGGTGACTTCGCGGGCATCATCAACCACCTGGATTACCTGAAAGACCTTGGTGTAACCGCTTTGTGGATGACGCCTGTGATCGAGAACGACATGCCGGAAAGAACAGAGCATGGTTACGCGTTCACCAACCACTACAAAATAGAACCGCGCTTTGGTGGCGCGAAGATGTATAAGATGCTAGGACAGGAGTTGCATAAGCGGGGAATGAAGCTGGTGCAGGATGCGGTGTACAACCACGTGGGCGTTCACCATTTCACTGTAACCGATCCGCCGATGAAAGACTGGCTGCACCAGTGGCCGAGCTTTACACAGACCACTTATAAGGATCAGCCGCTGTATGATCCATATGCCGCGGAGGTGGACAAAAGGAAAATGCTGGATGGTTGGTTCACACGGCATATGCCCGACCTCAACCAGGACAATCCATTTGTCGCCAATTACCTTATTCAGCATGCACTCTGGTGCGTGGAGGAATTTGGAGTAGATGGATGGCGCATCGATACTTATCCCTACAACGACCTGGACTTTATGAACCGTTGCAACAAAGCTTTAATGGATGAATATCCAAAGATGACGATGTTCGGAGAAACCTGGGTACATGGGGTGGCGGCGCAGGCTTACTTCACGCGCAATAAAACCAATACCGCTTTTAAAAGCAACCTGCCAAGTGTTACAGATTTCCAGACCAATTTATACGGTATCATACCAGCGCTGACAGAGAAGTTTGGCTGGACAGAGGGCGTGAACAAACTCTACTCCACGCTTGCCGGCGACTACCTTTACGAGAACCCGATGAATAACGTGAACTTCCTGGACAACCATGACAAGAGCCGGATTTACTCGGTAGTGAATGAAGACCTGGATAAACAAAAAATGGGGATCGGCTGGTTACTCACTACCCGGGGCATCCCACAAATGTATTATGGTACCGAAGTGCTGATGAAAGGTCATACCAATCCCGATGGGTGGGTACGTCTTGATTTTCCCGGCGGATGGAAAGGCGACAGTAAGAGCGCGTTTACAAAAGATGGACTTGACGACAGGGAAATAGAAGCTCAGGAATGGACGAAGAAGATCGCCAATTATCGTAAGTCATCGTCAGCCATCAAGACGGGGAAACTTATGCAGTATGTACCGGATGATGGACTGTACGTGTATTTCCGCTACGATGGTAAGCAGACCGTTATGTGCATCATGAACACAAGCGACAAGGCGAAGACAGTAGAATTCAGTAAATACCCGGAGATGACCAAAGGGATCAAGTCAGTTAAGAACATCACTGGTGAACAACCCACCGAGGGTGACTCGTTCCTGGTGGAACCTAAACAAATGATGATACTGGAACTGGTAAAGTAGCTGATCTCCCTGCTTTTAGTGATCACCGGCTTGTAATCTTCCCCGCATTGATTATACTTGCGTATGGGTAAGGGGAAAAAACCGGCAAGGAAAGAAAGATACGAGGACAGGAATTTTGTGGACACGTCAAAGACTGTCTGGAACTACTCGCTTTTTACCGGGGAAGACATCAGTAATTTTCAAAACGGAACGCATTACCGGCTTTACGATCTTTTCGGTAACACCGAACTGGAAGTGAATGGCACATCAGGCACCTATTTCGCTGTCTGGGCACCTAACGCGACCCTGGTTACTGTAATAGGAAGCTTCAATGATTGGAATACTGAGTCGCACCCGCTTTTTGTGCGACTTGAAAGCTCCGGTATCTGGGAAGGATTTATCCCGGATGTCCAGAAGGGCACCACCTATAAATACCACATCCACGGATACAAAGGCGCTGAACTTGACAAAGGAGATCCTTTCGCGCATTACTGGGAGAAGCGTCCCGAGACTGCTTCGATCGTTTGGGATACGGCGTATGAATGGGACGATGCCGAATGGATGAAAAAACGTACGAAGAAGAACGCGCTCAAGGCGGCGCACTCGGTCTACGAAGTACACCTGGCCAGCTGGATGCGGCCGGAAAAAAACAATGAAGAATCCTACAACACCTACGTAAAGGAAATGCGTTTTACGCATGTAGAATTGATGCCGGTGATGGAACACCCGTACGATGGCAGCTGGGGCTACCAGGGAACCGGTTTCTTCGCGCCGACCAGTCGTTTCGGTGACCCACAGGATTTCGCCGCATTGGTTGAAGCACTGCACCAGGCCAATATCGGGGTGATACTGGATTGGGTACCGTCTCATTTTCCATACGACGCGCATGGTCTTTTTATGTTCGACGGTACGCATACCTACGAATACGCGGATATGCGCAAAGGCTTTCATCCAGACTGGAATTCCTACAT
>JAJTCI010000202.1 GCA_021323155.1 Chitinophagaceae bacterium
AGGGATACCAGCGTTCGGATGAGCGTATAAAGGATGATCTGAATGACCGCCTGAGTGATGACTCTTTCGTAGATGCTTCAGAAGTTGACGTAACAGTAGAAGGCTGCGAAGTAGTGCTGACAGGTACCGTTGATTCGAAAGAGGAGAAAAGAAGGGCGGAAGACATCGCTGAAAGGGTGTCGGGCGTGAAAAACGTAGAAAACCGCCTGAAGGTGAGAAAACGTGAGAACACAGGCGCGACCATTTACAGGGATCGTGACTGATAGATCCAGGAAAATATGAAAGAGCACTCCGAAGGGGTGCTCTTTTTTTATTGATAGTTCCATTGTGTGAGTTTGGGAGGCAGGTTCGTGCAGGCCTTGTGGAAGTCTCATGGAAGTCTCGTGGGAGTCGAGTGGGAGTTGGGTGGGAGTCACTCTCAATTTGGGAGGCCGTAATTTGTCGGGATTGAGGGCACGCCGGGCGCAATACGACATAGATTCAAACGCAGCGCAAAGTATAACAAGGATAATTGGTGTGCGAACCTGTTGAATGTACGGAGGTTGGTTACTTATCTTCTTCGGGACCGTCCGTGGGTTCGTCTTCCTTTTTCTCTACCAGCATCCCTTCTTCGTTGATGGTAAATTTCGACGCATCATATTCTTCGGTATTTGCTGTTACTTCCAAGGGCTCTTCCGGGAATTCATCGGCGTTGTCGCCGGCGAGGTATTCCGCGGTTTCAGATTCGGCATGACGGATCATGGTAGGTTCGACGAGTTGCTCGGCGAACACTTCCCTGATCTTTGGAAGGTCTTCCGGTGAGTTGATACCGAAATAGTCCATAAAGGTTTTCGAGGTGGCGTATACCAGTGGGTGACCGGGTAGCTTTTCGTTCCGGCCAGAAATAACAATGAGTTCTTTTTCCAGCAGTTTCTGAACGCTGTAGTCGCTGTTTACGCCGCGGATGGCTTCGATCTCGCCTTTGGTGATCGGTTGTTTGTAAGCGATGATGGCCAGTGTTTCGAGGGCCGCGGTTGAAAGACGCTTCAGGAATTTCTCTCCATTCAGTTGGGCGATCGTCTTGTGAAAAGTTTTCTTTGTGAGGAACTGCCAGCCGCCACCGCTTTCGCGCACTTCGAAGGGATAGAATTCTGAATCATACTTCTCGCGGATACCTTCCATCGCGCTTTCCACCTGGTCGAGTGTTATGCGTTCTTCCATGAAGCCAAAGGCATTATTGATCAGCTCGACGATCTCTAATGGTGTCAATGGCTTTTCGCTTGCGAAGATGAGCGCTTCTATATGGGGTATGATCTCGGATAGTTCCATCTTATTATAAGTCATTGGTCATTTAGACATAAAGTCATTCAGGTTGTTTATCGTTTGGTTTGCTACCAATGGACTTTATGTATGGATTAATCAGTTTAAAGTAAAAATTCAATTTAGACTTCAGCAAAAGAAATTGATCCTCTGATTGTGAATTCCTGGTTCTTGCTGACTTCCTGACTCATTGACTTGATCTTATCCCTGTAACGCTGCGGCGCCGCTCACGATCTCGGTAAGTTCCGTGGTGATCGCCGCCTGCCTTGCGCGGTTGTATGAAATCTTTAATGACTTCAGCAGTTCATTGGCATTCTCACTGGCCTTGTCCATAGCGGTCATCCTTGCGCCATGTTCACTCGCGTTAGCATCCAGTACTGCTTTATATAGTTGAGTATTCAGGATCTTAGGCATTAATTCGGCCACCAGTTGTTCTTTCGCCGGCTCGAAAATAAAATCCGCTTTTTTGGCGCCTGCCTGCTTCTGAACTTTTGGAATGGGCAGGAAAGGTTCCACGACGTTGAGCTGGGTAGCCGCGTTCTTGAACTGGCTGTATACAAGTTCCACCCTGTCGAATTGCTTATCCTGGAAAGCCTGTACCGCAGCCTGGGCCGCAGCTTGAACATTCTCGAATTTCAGGTTCAGGAAAAGGTCTTTATAGGTGGCATCTGTACTGTAGCCGGCACGTCCCATTGCCTCGTATCCTTTTTTACCGATGCTCCAGACAGTGATGTTCTTTTTTGCATGCTGGCTTTCGAACCTGTCAGCCACGGCCTGTTTCGCCGCCTTAACGATGTTGGCATTGTACGCACCCGCGAGGCCGCGATCGCTTGTTATAACGATCAGCAGGACCTTCTCAACAGGCCGCTCTGTGGCCAGCGCGATATTGGTATCGCCTTCCGAGTTGCTCACGATATTGCTGAGCATCTCCTGTAACTTCTGCGCATAAGGACGCATCTGTATGATAGCATCCTGCGCCCTGCGGAGCTTGGCGGCGCTCACCATCTTCATCGCCTTGGTGATCTGCTGGGTACTCTGGACACTCTTGATACGATTACGAACCTCTTTTAACTGGCCTGCCATATTCTCTGTTTAAACGGCGGCAAAAGTAGCAGAAACGCCCTGAATTTCCTTGACCGCGCTTAAGATTCTTAGAAGTGCAACGTGGTTTTCTTATGTTTGGAAAAAGATGTAATGACGTACCTCCTCAATGGTGCCCAAGGGGTGCCGCTGGCCCTCGGTGTGTTACTCCTGCTCATCCTGGCTTTCTTTGGCCTTATCTACCTGATTGTGAAGTTTATCCGTAAGCGCAGGCAAAACCGGCGGATATCCTGATGTTCCTTTTTTATTTCTTGATCACCCTGCTCATCGAGATACCGCTGGTGTTGTGGCTGGTAAAAGCGCCCGCCGGCTCAAAGGCCGAAATCACGCTAGTGCTGCATTTATTTACCTGGCCTGCCATGCAGGTAGCCTGGGCGCTCACCCACGCGGAACTTTACTGGCTCGAATTGGGCGTGGTGGCGGTGGAAGCAGTATGTTACAATTTGTTTTTCGATAACGGCTGGATGCGCAGCCTGTTTGTTTCGCTACTGGCAAATGGCTGCAGCTACGCCTGCGGTCTGATGCTCAATCCATATTTCTAGCCCGCTGGAAGTGTTACTCAAAGGCTTACCTTTGGCGCCCGAATTTCGGGTGAAAATCGCTGCCAATTTGGCCACTAATGGCCGGTAGCAGGATTTTTGACCAGCAGAATGTTCATTTTCAAGCCGGGCGAGCATGTTCCTCCTTCGCCGGATGAGCAGATAACAGGGCGCCGGTCTCATAATTTATAAATCTTATATGTTAGGTTTCTTAGGTAAACTATTCGGTGGCAGTAAGTCGGAGAAGGATGTCAAACTGATCCAGCCAATCGTAGGCCAGGTGAATGAATTCTTCCAGCAATACGAGTCACTCAGCAATGACGAGCTGCGCAATAAAACACAGGAGTTCCGCCAACGGATACAGGACCACCTGACGGATATCAACGCCGAGATCGAAGAAAGAAAACAGGCGGCGGACGCGCTGGACGTGATCGATATCCAGGGTAAAGACGCGATCTACCAGGAAGTCGATGCGCTGAAAAAGGACCGTGACCAGAAGATCGAAGAAGTACTGAAAGAAATACTTCCGGAAGCTTTCGCCGTGGTGAAAGAAACGGCGCGGCGGTTTAAAGAAAATACAGAATTGGTCTCGGCTGCAACACCACTTGACCGCGAACTCAGTGTTAAGAAAGATTATATCCGCATCGAAGGAGATAAATGCATTTTTAGGAATACCTGGACGGCCGGCGGCGGAAGTGTTACCTGGAACATGGTACACTACGACGTGCAGCTGATCGGTGGTGCCGTGTTGCACAGCGGTAAGATCGCCGAGATGGCAACCGGTGAGGGTAAAACGCTTGTATCAACACTACCTGCTTACCTGAATGCATTGGCTGGAGAAGGCGTGCACATTGTAACGGTGAACGATTACCTCGCACGCCGTGACTCAGAGTGGAACGGGACGATCTTCGAATGGCTCGGGCTTACTGTTGATTGCATCGACAAACACCAGCCCAATTCAGAAGCAAGAAGAAAGGCATACATGGCCGATATCACTTATGGCACCAATAATGAATTCGGTTTTGATTACCTGAGGGATAACATGGTGCATTCACCAGAGGAAATGGTGCAACGAAAGCACCACTTCGCGATGGTGGATGAGGTGGATAGTGTATTGATCGATGATGCCAGAACTCCGTTGATCATTTCAGGCCCCGTTGGGCGCGATGACACTACCCAGCAGTTCTTTGACCTGAAACCGAGGATCGAGAAACTCGTGCAGGCACAGCGTGCTGCAGTGAACCAGTTCCTGAACGAGGCAAAGAAAAAGATCGCTGAAGGGAATGACGATCCCAAAGATGGTGGACTAGCATTGTTCCGGGCGCATCGTGGTTTACCAAAGAACAGCGCAACGATCAAATTCTTAAGTGAGCCGGGCATGCGCGTGAAATTGCAAAAGACGGAGAACCATTACCTCGCCGACCAGCAAAGGGAAATGCATAAGGCGGACGCGGAGTTGTATTTCTATATTGATGAAAAGAATAATTCGGTTGAACTTACCGATAAGGGCATCCAGATGATCACGCGTGTGGGTGAGGACACTACATTCTTCATCCTGCCGGACATCAGTGTATCACTCGCGGCCATCGATAATGACGCTTCGCTTTCTCCAGAAGAAAAGCTCCCGAAGAAAGAAGCGATCATCAATGAATACTCCGTTAAGGCAGACCGTATCCATACTGTACAACAGTTACTGAAAGCATACACATTGTTCGATAAGGATGTTGAGTACGTGGTAATGGATGGCGCGGTCAAG